>JAQTVL010000336.1 GCA_028706835.1 Phycisphaerae bacterium
GTCGCTGCGGGTCGATAAGCAGCTCGCGCTCATCCCGCTCCAGGTGCAGGAGGTCCGCAAGAGCGGCCTGACCATTGCCGCGGAGGCGGCCCGCGACGCGATGCGCCGGCGGATCGGCAAGAAGGTGGCCGACGCCGACCTGCTCGAGGGCGTGCGGGCCGCGTACCGCGCCGGCTGGCGGAGCGTGAAGTTGTACTTCATGGTCGGCTTCCCGGGCGAGACGGACGACGACGTTCGCGGCATCGTCGAGCTGGCCAGGCAGGTCGCCTGGGAGCGGAAGGCGATCGCGGGTTCGCCGGCGTCGGTCACTGCGTCGGTCTCGCCGCTGGTGCCCAAGCCGCACACGCCGTTCCAGTGGGCCGGCCAGCGCGACGGCGAATACTTCCACCAGTGCCGCGAGACGCTCAAGAGCCTGGCCAAGCGGACGCCGGTGATGGTGCGGTTCCACAAGATCGAGCGTTCGCTGCTGGAGGCGGTGTTCTCGCGCGGCGACCGCCGCGTTGGGCGGGCGATCGAGCTGGCCTGGCGATCCGGTGCGCGGTTTGACGGCTGGGACGAGTGCTTCGACTACCAGCGCTGGCTGGACGCCTTCGCCGCGGCCGGCCTGGACCCCGCATTCTACTCGCAGCGGGTTCGGCCCGCGGACGAGATTCTGCCCTGGGACCACATCGAAAGCGGCACGCCGCGGCACGTGCTGGAGCGGAGCGCCCGCGAAGCGGACCTGCTGGGATAGCGCGGGGACCTCCGGGGGTTGCCGCAGCATACCGTAACCTTGCCATCCGCATGAAATCTTCTGGAAGTGCTTATTACGTCATAAAACCACGGCCTCTGGCCGTGGTTGATTACTGGTCCATATCGGCGTGAGCAATTTTTCGTAGGACCCGCCCTACATCTTCTCCGCCAGCACCGAAACCCGGATGTAATCGCTGATGCCGCGAAAGCCCTTGGCCCGACTCCGCGCTTCGAGCACGACCTTTTCCTCCGGCGTCAGCAGCAGGTTCACCTGTTCCGAACGCCCATTCTGGCGGGCCGAGATAGGCGGCGCATCGCCGTCCTCCAGCATTGAGCGACGCCGGCCAGGAGCGACTTTCGGGTTCCCTGTCTGCTCTCCTTGCCCGCGTACGGCGTACGACCGCCCTCTTGTCCCCGAGGCGAGGGGCCGGGTCGGGAAAGGCGGCCCAATCATCGGTAGCCTTTGGCAAACCCAAGCGGTAAACTATCCTCCGACAAGCTGCGGGTTACGGGGGCCGATCGCCGGCGGGACCGGCTGGGCTGGAGGGTCTATGGACTTCACGTTGGACGAGGACCTCCGTCTGCTACAGCAGATGGTCCGCGACTTCGCTCGCAAGGAGGTGGCTGCCGGCGCTGGCGAGCGGAATTCGCTGCACCAATTTCCTACTAAGATCATTGGCCAAATGGCCGAACTCGGACTCATGGGCGCCACCATCAGCGAGCAGTACGGCGGCTCCGGCCTGGGCTCGCTGGCCAGTTGCCTGATCGTCGAGGAACTCAGCCACGCCGACGCCAGCGTGGGCGTGATTCTGTCGGCCCACCTGAGCCTGTGCATCGAGCTGATTCAGAAGTTCGGCACCGACGCTCAGAAGCAGAAGTATCTGCCGCGGGCGGCGGCTGGGCAGTGCCTCGGCGCCTACAGCCTCAGCGAGGCGGGGGCCGGGTCGGACCCGGCCTCGCTCGCCTGCCGGGCCGAGCTGGTCGGCGACGAGTGGGTCATCAACGGCACGAAAATGTGGGTGACAAACGGCAACGAGGCCGACGTGGTCGCCGTGTTCGTTGTCACCGAGCCGGCCACGGAGCGCAACCGCATCTCCGCCCTGCTGGTCGACAAGGGCACGCCCGGCTTCCGCATCGCAAAGCTCGAAAAGAAACTTGGCATCCGCTCGACCAGCACAGCCGAGTACGTCTTTGAGGACTGCCGCGTGCCCAAGGACGCACTGCTCGGCGAGCGAGGCCGGGGGCTGCGAGTCGCGCTGACCGGCCTGGACTCCGGCCGGCTCGGCATCGCCTCCCAGGCCATCGGCATCGCCCAGGCGTCCCTCGACGCCGCGGTCGCCTACGCCAAGCAGCGAAAGCAGTTCGGCAAGCCGATCGGCGAGTTCGAGGCCATTCAGTGGATGCTGGCCGACTCCGCGACCGAGATCGAGGCCGCCCGCCTGCTCACCCACAAGGGCGCCTGGCTCAAGGACCAAGGCCAGGAGTTCTCGACGCTTTCAGCCATGGCCAAGCTCTACGCGAGCGAGGCCGCCAGCCGGGCCGCCAACCGGGCCGTGCAGATTCACGGCGGCTCCGGCTACACGGAGGACTTCCCAGTCGAGCGTTACCTGCGAGACGCCAAGATCACCGAGATCTATGAGGGCACGTCGGAGATTCAGCGGCTGGTGATCGCCCGGCATGCGCTGCGCGACTGACCGGCAGGCCGCAGTGGTCGAGAGTTTCCCCTGATGCGGAGATGACGGTGGGCCAGATCAACAGCATTGGCGTGATCGGCGCGGGCACGATGGGCTCAGGCATCGCCCAGGTGGCGGGCATGGCCGGCATCGCGGTCGTCCTCATCGACACCAACGAGGCCGCCCTGCCCAGGGCGATCAAACGCATCCACGCCGACCTGGACAAAGGCGTCGAGAAACAGAAGGTGACGCCCGAGGTGGCCGGCCTGGCCAAGTCGCGGATCAGCACCGCGCCCCAACTGGCCGCCGTCGCCGGCTGCCAGCTCGTCGTCGAGGCGATCTTCGAGAACGCCGACGCGAAGAAGGCGCTCTACAGCCGGCTCGGCCCGCTGCTGAGCGGCGAGGCGATCCTGGCCAGCAACACCAGTTCGATCTCGATCAGCGAACTGGCCGCGGCGAGCGGCCGGGCGGAACGCTTCATCGGCATGCACTTCTTCAACCCTGTGCCGCGGATGAAGCTGGTCGAGGTGGTCAGCGGCGTGCAGACGGCGGAGAGCACGACCGCCGCCACCGTCGCGCTGGCTGAACGGATGGGCAAGACGCCGGTCCGCGTGAAGGACTGGCCCGGCTTCGTCGCCAATCGCCTGCTGCTGCCGCTGATCAACGAGGCGGCGTTTACGCTGGCCGACGGCATCGCGTCGGCGGCCGACATCGACCAGGTGATGAAGCTCGGCTGCAACTTCCCGATGGGGCCGCTGGAGTTGGCGGACATGATCGGCCTGGACGTCTGCCTCGACATTCTGGAAGTGCTGCACGCGGACCTGGGCGATCCGAAGTACCGCCCGTGCCCGCTGCTGCGAAACATGGTCCGCGCCGGGCGGCTCGGACGCAAGACAGGCCAGGGGTTTTTCAGCTACGATACCTGATGCGCGACGAATGTCCTTTTGTGGAGTGCGGTAGCGCAGCTACCGCTTTGGCTGAGGCGCAAGACTACACTCCACACGCGACGAAGAGGCGGCATAAGATGGCAACCGAGGTAGAACTCAAAATCGACGGGTCGATCGCGACCTTTACCTTCGTCAGCGAGAAGGCCAACGTGCTGTCGGCGGCGACGCTGGAAGTGCTCAGCCGGCAGGTCGCGGCGGCGGAGGCGAACAAGCAGGTGCGCGTCGGCATCTTCACCGGCGGCGGCCCGACGTTCCTGGCCGGCGCGGACATCAAGGAACTGGCCGGCCTGCTCACGCCGTCGTCCGGCCTGCGAGTCGGGCGGCTCGGCAAGGCCGTGCTCAACGCGATCGCCGGCTCGCCGATGGTCAGCATCGCGGCGATCAACGGGGTCTGCGTCGGCGGCGGGTGCGAGCTGGCCCTGGCGTGCGACCTGCGGATCGCTACCGTGTCGGCGAAGATCGGCTTGCCCGAGGTCGGGCTTGGCGTGATCCCCGGCTGGGGCGGCACGCAGCGATTGCCCCGGCTAATCGGGTCGGCCCGGGCGAAGGAACTGATCCTGACCGGCCAGGTGATCACCGGCGAGGCGGCTGCGAGCGTCGGGCTGGTCAACCAGGTGGTCCCGGACGGCGATGTGATGGCTGCGGCGCTGGTGATGGCGAATAGAATACTCGGCCCCGGCCCCGCGGCGGTGCGGGCGGCGAAGACCGCGATCGATCGCGGCCTGAATCGCGACCTGGCCGGCGGCTTGGAGGTCGAGAACGAGTTGTTCTCGCAGTGTTTCGGCCGGGCGGAAGCGATGGAAGGACTCAACGCATTCCTGCAAAAGCGCCCGGCCAAGTGGCCCCAGGAGGCGTGACGGCGGTGCCCGCGTTCCCAGAGGATTCCCCATGAAGATACTGGTCCTGGTCAAGCACGTGCCTGATTCGCTGGCGAGCATCCGCATCAAGCCGGACGGCAGCGGCATCGACCCGAGCGGCGTGAAGTTCGGCGCCAACCCGTTCGATGAGTTCGCCGTCGAGCAGGCGGTTCGCATCCGCGAGGGTGGTTTGGCCGCCGAGATCGTGGCGGTGTGCCTCGGCCCCGACGCCGCCTCTGAAACGCTTCGGGCCGCGCTGGCCATGGGCGCCGATCGCGGCGTGCTCGTGGCTGACCCGGCTGTCGAAGGCCAGGACTCGCTGGCCACGGCCCGCTGCCTGGCTGCGGTCGTGGCGGCGGAGGGCTCGGTGGACCTGGTGCTCGCGGGCGAGCACGCGATCGACGACGGGCAATCGCTCGTGCCGTCGATGCTGGCGGAACTGCTCCACTGGCCCCAAGCCAACGGCGTGACCGCGCTGGAAGTGACCGGCGCCGGGCCGCTGCGGATCAAGGCCGCCCGGCGGATCGAGGGCGGCGAGGAGATCGTCGAGTTGATCTCGCCGGCGGTGGTCACGTGCGAAAAAGGGCTCAACGAACCGCGATATCCGTCGCTGCCGAACCTGATGAAGGCGAAGAAGAAAGAGATTCGCAAGCTCACCGCCGCCGCGCTGAACGTCGCCGCGTCGCAGATCGGCGTGCAAGGCTCCGGCGCGCGGGTGGTGAAATATTTCGTCGCGGCCCGCGAGCGAAAGCGACGCAAACTGGCCGGCACGCCGCAGGAGCAGGCGACCGAACTGGTCCGGCTGCTGCGGGACGAAGCGGGCGTGATCTGACGAATGACGAATGAACCGGAGGTGCATGGCCGTAGTTGCAGTTCGGGTTCTGCTATCTTCTGTCCCGTAGGGACATCTGGTAATAGCCCAGCGATTCATCGCTGGGGATGCAATCGCCCCCAATTGGGGCCAGTCCCGCAGGGACGATTGGACGGCAGACTCGTGGCCCGGGCATCCAATCGTCCCTACGGGACTGGGGACAAGATTGGGTGGTCCGGTCTCCCAGCGATAAATCGCTGGGCTATTTCCAACTGCCCCTGCTATGTGGTCCGCGGTCAAGCCCGAACGAGGCGACTAGGCCTGGCGGGGCCAGGTTCGCCTTGTCCATGAGGGGCAGCCGCCACCCGCTACGAGCGGGCCCAGTTGTCTTGCAGCATCGG
>JAQTVL010000004.1 GCA_028706835.1 Phycisphaerae bacterium
GGGTTCCGTCGGCGCTGGTGGTGACGGCCAGGTAGAAGGTCCCGGCGCCGGGTTCGGGCAGTCCGATACTTCGGTTGGCGCCCAGCGTGGCCGGCGCGGCGATCGTGAGGGTGAAGTCGCCGGTGCCCGTGTCCGGGGCCGAGAAGGCGATCTTGGGCTTCACGCTGTCGCTGTTGATCGTCCAGCCCGTGCCGGTGATTCCGGTCGCGGCCCCCAGGCTGCCGATGTACGTCCCGTCGTCGCTGAGGTTGGACAGGCGCTCGGGGATGGACAGGCGGCGCAAGACTTGGTTGAGCCGTCGAAGCCTGTTCTTTTCTGCCGTTGTCATCACTGCCATGATGCTGCTCCTTCACGCCGTTTGCCCGACCCGCGTCATTCGGTCGCCGTCATCTACAAGCGTTGACCCGCCGCCTTCATGGGCGCGGCGGAATGCCCGTCAAGTCACCGCCCTCGTGGCGGTAATGTTCAAGTTGCGGATGCTCCACTGACTGGTCACGGTGTTGGCCGAGGCGAACTCGACCTGGACGTAGTTGCACTCGTTCTGGAACTGCGCCCCGATCCGCTCCACGGCCGAGGATTTGGTCAGCGCGTGCGTCTGCTGGGTGATCGTCTCGCCTCCGGTCTGGAACTGTCGGATGCCGAAGGTCACGTTGCCGGAGACGTTGCTTCCGGCGTGGACGCGGATGTTCTCGATCAGATGTTCGTACCGCTGCTGGCTCTGTAGGAAATACCCCCGCCACTGCGCGGCGAAGTGCGTGGACACGTCCGCCGTGCCGGAGGGGTACTTGAGGATGCGACCGGCCGACGTGAACACCAGCATGACCGGGGCCGCGTTGGGAACGGCCATCTCGCACATCGCCACGATGCCCTCTCCGGCGGCCAGGCAGGCGGGCTCGAAGATCACGAATTGCCCGTCGTCGAGGCTGTGGACGATGATCCTTCTCGCCGCGGTCTGCCCGTTCTTGACCACGGCCGCCCAGACCTCGTTGCGGTCGCCGAAGTAGCCCAGCACGGTCGAATGCTGATACGCGACGGGTACGTCCTCCAGCGTCGGACCGAGCACGTCCTTGGTCAGGTCCCGCCAGCCTTGCGAGCCGAAGCGGATGAGTTTTCGGTAGCCGAAGGCGAAGACCCCGCCCGGCGTCCCGACGCAGGCGGCTTGGCCCACGCACCCGATGTTCGGCAGCAGCGACGACGCCCAGAGCCGCCCGGCCTCGTCCGGGCGAAGTTGCCAGGTCGCCGTCGTGGCGAACACCAGGGTCAGACCGCCCCAGCTCGCCGCCGCGCAGGAACCAGGCAGGCCGTCGATGATCTGTCCGCGCCAGGGCCTCGGTTCGAGGGTCTGCGCGTCGCCTCCGTTTCGGTAGTCGGCGGGCATGGGGACCATCGTCGGGAAGCCCGGCTTACTGAAGCGTATCTCGCCCGGCGTGGCGCTGTTGCCGCCGACGCCGCCCCCGGTGAGGGCCGTGTAGCTCATTGTCGCCACAGCGCCCGAGCCGTCGTTCCCGTCGGCGTTGGCCACGCTCACCAGGTCGATCGCGGCCGCGCTGGCAGAGACGGCCGTGGACACCTGCGTCGCCGTGGACACGCCGTTTTCCACCTGCACGGTGATGTCCCGCCCGCTGACGGTGACGACTTCCGCTCCGGCGGTGGCCCCGGCGGTGTATCGGACGCGGATGGCGTTGCCGGCCCCGCCTTCGATCGTCGCCGTGTACTTGAGATCGTTGTTGTTCCCGGCCAGCGCCGTCGTCAGGGTGGCGAAGGAACCGGCGTAGATGCCCCCGTAGACGGCATGACGCCCGTTGAAGCATCCGAAGAGGGCCCCCGGCGGCTCGCCGCCGTCGTTGCGCAGATGGTCGTTCGGATTGAGGACGTGATCGGCCTTGTTGAGGCCCGCCGCGAGGACGGACGACTTGCTCAGCAGCACGTCGGGGTAGTAGCGGTAGCTGAAGCACTCCACGCCCGCACCGAGTCCGATCCGCTCGGTATTCCCGCGGCTGGTCCAGAGGTGCGCGTGCGTCCATTCGTGGTCCGAATCCGCCGCCGCGATGTCCGTCCAGTTGGCCACGGACACGCCGCTTCGGGTGTCCGGGGTCTCGATTCGGCACTCCAGGTCCGGGGTGTGGCTGGCGGTGACGACGCCTTCTTCGCCGGTGTTCTTGTTCCGGTAGCTGAGGACGGTGTGGTAGTAGCCGTCCTTTTCGCCGCCGACCGCCGCCTGCGGGATGACGCCGTACCTTGGCCGGGGCAGTCCGGCCTTGTAGGCGACGCCGCCGTTCACGTCGGGGTTCCAGCGATGGCCGCCGTTGCGGTCGAAGTAGTGCAAGCGGTCCGCCCACAGGAAGAACCATCCGCGATCCGTGGCGTGAGCGGCCCGGGAGAGGGTGATTTCCGTGAAACTCCCCGCGTCAGACGGGTACATCTTGCGCTGGTAGAGCTTGGCGCCGATCTTCACGACGATGTAGATGTCGCCGTCGGCGAAGCGGACGACGGTCCCGTTCAGTATGGCCCCGGCCGCCCCGTCCGCGTCGTCCTCGACCTGGGCGAATCCGGCCCGCTTGGCGATGTCCCCGTTGCGGACCGTGACGTTCAGCGCCACGTCGGCCGTCCCGTCCGGCAGCCGGTCCGGGTAGACCTCCGTGTTCAAGCCCCGAAATGTCGCGTTCAGTTCGGCCATCAGTCAATTCCCGGAAGCATCCCCGGGTCCGCCCCGCCGTAGTCGGACAGGGTGGCGTTGTGGAGCGTGGCGCCCCAATCGCCGTATCCCTCCTGGATCGGTTCGTTGTCCTGCGTCGTCGGGTCATCCCGCTCGGCCTTCTGCGTCTCCAGCCAGCTCTTGAAATGCCGCCAGGTGGACTGCCACACGTCGTCCCGCCGGAACTCCTTCTGGCACTTCAGCAGGGCGAGGATGTGCCAGCCGACGTGGAAGGTCGGGGGCATAGGGATCACGTCGGAGACGCCCTTGAGGTTGGCGTGTCCCGTCGGAAGGTCCAGCGGGCACTCGGCGGCGTACTCGTAGGCGAAGGCGTACCCGTCGGCGCAGGGCCGGTCGAAATAGACGGCCCACACGCTGTTTACGGGATCCCAGTTCAGCACGCCGAGGGTCGGGAACCCGCGGACGGTCGTGTCGATGCTGCCGCGGTAGTCCTGCCATTTCCGGCGGTCCCGCGTGATGGTGAGCGTATCTTCATTGTCGGGGTCGTGGAGGACGTAGCTGTGCATTTCCCGGAAGTCGCCGGCCAGGGCCTCGGACTGGTCTCCGGCGATCGGGGAGAGCGTGCCGCTTCGCAGGGTGAAGGCCCAATCCGCCATCGTCCACAGTTCGCGCAGGGCCTCCACGCAGAGGTTCGTGATCCGGTCGGGGGCCGTTCCGGCGTCGTTGCGGTCCTGATTCAGTTCGCCCAGGATTTCCGCCTTGAGCGTGCTGACCGACCATAATGCGTTGGCGATGCCCATTGATTACCTTCTGCCGGGCACGAGGATCGCGCGGCGGGGCGTCCGCAGCCCCATCCCGAGCGTCACGGAGTCCATCACGTCGCCCTGCATGGCCTCTTCCTGCCTGAGCCGTTCGGCCTCCTGCTCGTACAGGACTTCAGCCTCAACCCTCTTGAGTCCTTCATCGAGGCTGATCCCGACGTACATCTCCCGGAGCTTGTCGAAGAGGTTGAGCCATTCGGGATCGAGCGGCATGGGCCTGGCGCGCGACGTGCAGAAATGATGATGGTCCCGGATGTGGCCGCCCGGAAGCTCCTGGTACAGGCAGAAGCATTGCCAGAGTCGGCTCCACGCCAGTTTGAGGCCGCGCCGTTCGGCGGCTTCCGCGAAGGTGGCCACGTCCCCGTAGTGGCCGCCCATCGGCACTTCGGGGCTGTCGATCGTGACCCACTGCCATGATTCCGGTCCGATTCGCACGTCGTCTCTCCCGCGGCCCGCCCGGCAGGCGGCCCCGATGGACCGCCCGCCGGACCGGCCGGTCGGTTACGAATTGCCCAGGTCGCTCTTGAGCCCGCCGAGTTGCGCGTTGCTTCTCGGCGCGTCCGAAACGAGCTGGAGCCGCATGAAGCAGCCGCCGGTCTTGACGTTCTTCACGCGGCCGTTGGCGCCGCGCTCGACGAAGAATCGGTTGCCGTTTTCCTCGACCCATTCGACGGGCGGAATGCCGTCGGCCGAGTTTCCGGAGCCGGTGTGACCGATGACCCACATCCAGCTTCCCGTATCCAGCATCCGGATCGTTCCGGGGGTGGCCTTGGGGTCGGGCTGGAAGGCGATCGGGCCGAGCAGCGGATCGTGCCAGAATCCGCCGTCGAACCCGCTGGTCCCGAACAGCTTCTTCTTGCCTTCCTTGTCCAGCGTGTCGGTGTAGCGCACGCCGTCGCCGACCTGCTTGCTGAACTCGCTGCACAGCGGGGGCCGCGCGATCATGGTGATGTAGCCTTCCGAGATGGAGAGGCTGTCCACGTCGCGCATGGCGCGTCCGCGAATGACGGCGTCGGCGAGTTCCTGGGCCAGTTCGCCCAGATGCGTTTCCAGGTCCAGCGTGACCTTGGTTCCGGTCCCGTCGCCGCTGGCGTCGAACCACTTGATGTGCGGGACGGCCCAGGCGCTGCCGCTGCTGGTCCGGGTGATGCCGCAGACGGCGGCGGTGCTGAACCAGACGGGCAGGGACGAGAAGTTGTACGCCTTGGCGCCCTGGAAGGTGATCTCGTCGTTGGGGGCGACGTTGTCGAAGTCGGTATCGCCAACTCCGAGGTTGTCCGCGTGAAGGGTTACGCGGATGCCGGGGCCTCGGCCGCGCGTCCCGTCGGGGCCTTCGTTCATCGCGAACACGTCGCGGACGTAGGCGGTCACCCGCACGTTGTCGTTGTCGGAAACCGCCCGGAAGTCGAGCACCTGGCCGGGGATGAAGTTGCCGATGGCGCCTTCCTTGATCTTGATGTAGGCGGTGTTTCCGTTGCCGCTCCAGGTGGCGCTGCCGTCCTCGACGTAGACGGTATCGACCTTGGCGAGCACGCAGTCCCCGTTGCTGTGCAGCAGGGAGCTGACGGTGTGCGCCATGTCGAGGTCCACGTCGCGGACCATCTTCAAGGCGGCCTTGTAGATGGCGGTCTTGAGGTCCTTGGTCTGCTGTTCGGCCAGCCCGGTGTAGCGGACGGACTGGCGGATTTCGGCCAAGTGCGACCACTCGATGGTGATGTCGGAGTGGCCACTGCTCCGCGCGGCCGGGAACTCCAGCTGCTCGGCGGTCACGGGATCGCCAACGGGGACGGCGCCGGCCGCGGCGCTGGTCTCGACCTTGATGATCGCCTTTTCGCCCTTCAGCATGAGCTTCTCGGCGCGGATGTGGCGAAGGCTCTTGTCGTGTCGAACGAACTGGGCCTTGTCCGGCCGAAGCCGCATGATCCGGTCCAATGCGTTTGCAACGGCTGTTGAGTAATACATTTACGTTCTCCTATCCCGTTGGCGACAAGTCGATTCCCTCCATAACGAGATCGACGTGTTCGGCGGTCCCTTCGTGGAGGTCTTTCGGCTTGGCGGCGCCGCCGCCGGGCCGTTCGCCCGTGGCCGCGCCCGGGATGTCCATTTGCGCCTGTGCCGCCCGCGCCGCCGCTCGGCTGTCGTAGTCCTTGAACCAGCCCATCCCGTCGATCCCGGCCTTGATGTGGTCGTCGGTGGGGGTGTCGAGATAGTGTTTCAGGGACGCTTCGTCGTCGCGATTGAGCCCTTCCGGCGTCTGGTCGAGCATCGTCTGCCACATGCGGTCGATGCACGCCTGCCGGATCATCCCGTACATGGGATTGTCCTTGCCGTCGGGCATTTTCGGCTGGATGCCGAGCCCGGCGGCGTACTGGTCGATGGCCTGATCGCGTGCCTTGCTGCGGTCCTGGACGGACTGTTGGCGCTCGTATTCGGTTTTCGCCCGCAACTGCTGCTGTTCCAGCGTGGTTTGGAACTGCTGCGGAATCTGGCCCAGGGCAGTCTGCATTTCCTGCAATCGCTGACTGAGCTGGTCGATCCGCGGGTCCGGCTGGAAGCTCGGTTGCTGGGCGTACTGACCCTGCGGGTACGACCCGCCGGGCCGATCTCCGGGTTCCACGAACCCGGTGACCATCTGTTCGAGCACGTCCGGGGTGTATCCGGCCTGTTGGAGGCGGGCGACGAGGCCCCGGTACTTCTTGCCGTCGCCGAAGGCCGCGCGGTAGTCGCTGCGGTACTCCTCGGGCAACTGGTTTCGCTCGATGGTGATGCTGTCCGTCGCCACGGCGGTGGCGGGGGCGGCGGGTGCGGCCCCGGCTTGTCCTGGCTGTTCGGGCATCCTGTTCTCCTCATCCCGGCCTTGCGCGGTCGGCGGGGATTATGCGGATTGAAGTACCGGCGCTGCGCCGCCGATGGAAAGACCCTCATCCTGGGGCGGGGCGGGCGGCGAAGGCTCGCCCGGCTCGGGAGGGGCCACGGTTCTGCTGATCTGATCGAACATCTCCAAGCCGGCCTCGGAGCGCTTGTGCTCGGCCCAATGCCGTCGGATGGCCGCCCTGGCCTCCTCCGGCAGATTGGTGAAGCGGGCGGTCGCGCCGAACTCCTCGATCACGCGCCGGCTGGTCCAATGGTCCTCGAAGATGTCCACGGAGACCGGGCGCCCGACGAGGATGGATTCGATCTCGATTTCCTGTCTCTGTCTCGCCTCGGAGGCCCGCGTGTCGTTGACGATGCCGGCCTGGAGGTTCATTTCGTGAAAGGCCTCGCGCGGCTCGATGATCTTCTGCTGCGCCAGGCGCATGAAGTTATCCTCGACCTGCTGGGGGGCGCGGGGGTGTAGGACTTCCTGCTGGATTCGGACCTCGCGGACGGTGACGGCGGCGGGCCGGGCCAGCGCGGTGTCGATCTGCTCGACGCTGTACTCGTCGGACAGTTCCCGTTCGGCGATGTCCCGCCGGGTCCGGTAGCTCACGTCGATGATGTCCACCAGCGTCCCGGTCAGAAGCCGGTTAAAGGCCAGCTCGTCGTCCTTTCGCAGATCGGCCAGCGGCAGGTCCGCCTGATCGACCTGCGAGGCGTAGGCCTTGGCCGGGCCGCGGCTGACCATTTCCCCGAGTTGGACGCCGGAAAGGTTGACCGATTCCATCGCCTCGTCGCGCAGGCCGCCCCAGAGGGCGTCGGCGACGGGCGAGCCGGGCACGCCGGCCACGCGGTCGGGGATGTGATCCGTCGGCTGGTTGCGGCGGAAGATGATCGGCCGGTCGGACCGGTTGGTCAGCGCGGCGGAGGGCTGCTCGATCGTGCCCTCCTGCACGCGCCACTTGGGCGTCTGTTCGATGATGTGCCGGAGCATGATGCTCACGGCGATGTTCCGCACGTCCTGGATGGACCGCATCAGTTCGACCATGCCCCGCGCCCGCTGGCCCTCGACGCGGGTGTCGAAATGCAGCAGTTCGACCGGCAGGCCGTGGTAGTAGTTGCGTCCGAACCAGAGGGGCTGAATCTCGCCGTCGGGGCCGTCCTTGGACGGGTCGCAGTACCCGATCAAATGCCACGGCCAGAAGGGCGTTTCCGCGTCCTGAAGCCAGAACTCGTAGGTGAGCACGCCGGGCAGTTTGCTGTCGGCCGCGTGTCCGGAGAGGGTCCAGCCGGTGGCCCGACGAATCTGGTCCATCGTGTCCATCAACTGGCCGAGGGTGGTGTCGGTCTGGATCGACTTGTTGAAGTTTCGCCCGATCCACGCGACGGTCTGCGGGTTCTCCAGCCCGACGATCTCGTCGGCCGTTCGGGGGTCGGCCTGCGTCATGCCGGGGTCGCGGATCACTTCCCACGGGAAGACCTGCGCCCACTTCACGCGAAGCGTTCTGAGGTTGAGGGGGCCGGGCTTCTGTTCGGTCGCCGTCTCGAGCGCCAGTTGGATCGGCCGGCCCTCGGTGACGATCCGCCGGCGGATGCCAGCCGATCCGAGGATGCAGCGGGGTTTGTGGACCCAGCGGGCGAGGCTGAGGGCGTTCTGCTGATCGGAGGCGTAGAACTCGTCCATGACGCCGGCGTAGACGTGCTTGGCGACCAGATCGGCGGCCGACTGGCCGCGCATGAAGACCTTACTGGCCAGCCGGGTCGGCTTGAGGCTGGCGACGGTACGCCGCACGTTGCGGCTGATGACGTCCATGACGACGCGGATGTCCGTCCGGGCGGGGTCGTGGACCTGGTGGAGCTGCCTGAGCATCCGGACGCCGGAGGGGGCGTCCTGGAGCCACTTCCACTGCCGGCCGGAGGCGTAGGCGAGATTGATGGCGTCCTCGGCGTTGGCGTGCCGGCGCGGCATGGCCGCCGCCTTGATGACCGCTCTCGCCTTGTCTATGGCTTCATCGACTTTCATGGCCGTTTCAGAACGTCTGCACCTCTTCGGGCAAGTCTTCCTTGGTCAGATCCAGATCGTCGCCGGCGGTGGTCCGGTCCGGCGGACGGGGCCGTTCGCGGTCGCGATAGCCCGTGCCCACGATCATCCGCTCGTTCTGCATCTGGTATCCGACGTAGCTGGGCCAGTCGGTCGCCATGATCCGATCGTTCAGATCGCGCGTCTGCCGACCGAACAGCCAGCACATGGCCAGGGCCGCCGCGGCCAGGCCCCCGATGGTGAGGACCGCCACGGTCAGGGCCGCCGCCAGGATTGCCGTCGCTTCCGTCATGTCTCGTCCATCCTCTATGCGGCGGAAAACATCTCCGCCTCGGACACGCCGCCGCGCGGCAGTCGGCCGGCGGCGAGTTGTGCCGCGTAGACCCGGTACAGGGTGCTGGTCTGGCGATGCGCCGGTCCCCGGGCGCGGGGCCGCGCCAACGGCTCGACCGACCGCACCAGGTCCCCGGCGTGGTAGTTGCAGAACAGGCTCATGCAGTCCACGCCGTCGTCGTTGGTCACGTCGGGGTAGTTGAGGAGTTGATCGTTCAACTCCTGGAGGCCGGGATCCTCGACGCAGACGAGCGAGGGTCCAAGTTCGGTAGATTCCCACTTGCCGGGCAGCAGGACGACGCCGCTGCTGAGCAGGGGCGAGCAGTTGAAGTATCGCTGTTCCTTCGCGAGGTTCTGCCCGCTGGACTGCCCGGCGGAATCGCGGATGCGCGTGCCGCTGAAGAATATCTGCTTCCGGAAATCCGGCCCGAGCTTCTGGGTGAAGTACAAGGCCCACATGCTGGCGATGCCCTTGGCCGGGCCCTGGCTCTCGATCAGGATGTTCTCGTCCTTCTGGGCGTAGCCGCAGACCGCCTCGATGACCTTGTCCGCCGTGAGGCCGTAGAAGTTCGCCTCCAGCACGCCGGCGCGTCCGCGGACAGTCTTTGCAAAGAGCACGTCGCCGGTCTTGTCCGCGCCGCCGGCGGCCGGATCGAAGACCCGCCACTTCTGCCCGCCGCGTATCTCGCCCAGCAGGTCGCGGTAGTAGTCCCGCTGTTCGACAGGGCACAGCGGGTCCGTCCCGCCCGACACGTCGTAGTAGTGAATCCGCTCCAGCTTCCGCAGGAGTTTGTCGCGGGTGTCCATTTTGCAGGCGCAGGCGTACATGACCGGGTCGGTTCGCTTGAGGGCCAGCAGTTCCTCGCGCAGGCCGGGCCGATCGACCGGGGGAATGGGGATTCCGTCTACATCCTCCCGCACGACAAACTTGAGGGCCCGCCAGCCGGGGCGCTTGCCGTCGCGAATCTCTCGCATTAGGCGGTTCGTCGTGTCGTCGTTGTACCAAGGCGTAGCGATGTATCGCACCTTGGACCGGGTGAGGTCCCGGCGCCGCATCAGTGTCACCCCGGTAAACGCCTGGGTGATCCGGTCGCGGGTGGACTTCTCCCACCGAACCTTCAGGGGGCACAGGTCGTCCGGCTCGATGATGTCGAATCCGGCACCCTGGAAGTTGCTGGTCGCCCCGGCCGCCTCCATCGTCGCGTCCTGGCTGACGTTGGTGCGCATCAGCGTGAAACTCCCCGCGTTGTCCGGAAGCCGCGAATCAAGCCGAACGTGGGGACAGACCGCGCGGAAGCGCTTGCTGACGACGTACAGTCGCACCACCGCCAGCCGCTTCTCGGCAGTATTCAAATCGCCGCACTGCTTGAGAATCCGAAGCCTCGAATCCCTGGCAAGGTCCCAGAGGTCCTGCCCGAACAGGCAGGTCGTCTTGCCCGTGCCCGGAGGGGCCAGAATCACGGTGTTCAGGTAGCCCGGATCGTTCCACGCCGCGAACCACTCCATGTGCATCGGCGCCATCCGCAGCACGTCGCCGGTGGACTGGCAGCGAACGACGTAGATGGTGAGAAGGGCGGGATGGGAACGTGCCCGACGCTGCAACTCCAGCGTCAGATCAATGAGTTCGATCCACTTTTTTTTTATCTCCCCCTCGGCCCCGGAAAGGGCCTCGGCCGCGTCCATGCTGTCCCGGACCTTCAACAGTTCCGGTTCCTGCATCTCAATCAACTGACGCCCCTGAAGCAACTGGCGGAGCGGGTCGAGCCGGGAAACCTGAATCTCCCGCATGTCGATCCCCTTGCTCTCAGCCAACGCCACCCACGTCTCGTATTCCCGCTTGATGTCAAGGGCGTCACGCTTCGACTCCCCCTTGCCCTCAAGCTCAAGCTCAAGGCGATCCAGTTGGCGCTGATAGTACTCCGGCGTCCCCTGCGCCGGCTCTGAAACGTCAGCCGCCTGCGACAAACTTGCCGCATCGTCGCTCATACGCGACATTCTTGTCAGAATTTCTGCAACGAAACAGCTTTTTCCTTGACTGATGTTGACAAATGTGTCGTTATGTGACGAAAAGGTATCAAAATTGTCTCACGAATCCGACGACAAACAGTTCCTCACGACCTACGACGTTGCCCAGAAGACCGGGCGATGCCTCGCCACCGTTCGTCGATGGATCCACAACGGAACCCTCAAAGCCGTCGCCCTACCCGGAGGACGCAGGCCCTCCTACCTCATCGCCGTCAAGGATTTCAAAGACCTCCTCCACAACCCCGCCACACCCGAAAAGGAGACGCAACCGTGATCCAGACCATCGACCTCGACCGCATCGAACCCATGACCGACCGAGTCCTCGTCGAACTCCACACCAAGGAAACCACCTCCGCCGGCGGCATCGTCATCCCCGACGGCTCCCAGAAACAACGCGGCATCGCCCGAGTCGTCAAGCTCGGGCCCGACGCCCAGGGCAAGGGCATCGACATCGGCGACGACATCAACGCCTCCAGGACCGCCCTCGAATCCTACCCCGTCGATGAGTTCGGAAAACTCATGCGAATCATCCGATTCGGCGAAATCCAGGCCGTCATCAAGCCGAAGGCCAGCAAATGACCCGCGACCCGCGGGACCCACGGAGAACCAACCATGAAAATCCGATACAACACCCCAGACCACATCCTCTTCAAAGCCACCCTCCCCGCCCCCAGAGGAAAAATCGACGCCAAAGAACTCGCCGACGCCCTCGACAAACTCCACCAAGGCATCGTCTGGCTCACCAAATGGCACCACCACGAACAAGCCGCACCCACCACCCTCTCCCTCAAACTCACCCAAGGCTTCAAAGCCGAACTCACCGCCTCCTGGCCCGGACTCTTCTCCACCGCCGATAGACTCGCCAAGCTCACCCCAGGCTTCCAGCGACTCCTGCCACAACACCTCCAGGAAATCGAAAATGAGAAAGAATCGAGAGAGGGGTAATACGAGATAGAGAAGGCCCCCCTTCCGGGGGTCCGTACCCCCCTCCCCGGCCCGGCAGGGCAAGGCCCGGCAGGACCAAGGCCAAGGCAACGGAGGCCGGGCCGGCCAGACCAGGCGGGGCAAGCCGGGCCGCCGGCAGAGTATCGCCCCTACTTTTCCGCCCCTTGCGATATCGGAGGTTACAGAAACCGATATCGGTTTTGTTCCGCCAGTGGGCGAAACCCTGCCGGAAACCGCCCCAGAACCCACCCGAAACCCGGCCGAGCTTGCCGCCTCCGACCGCACCCCGATCCCGCAACCGCCAGGAACCCGACCCCAAACCCCCCGAAAATCCGGCCGTCCTTCCCCCTCCCTCTTCCTCCCCTCTTATATCTCCTCTTCTTCTTCCTCCTCTTCTCCCTTGACACAGGGCATTCCCTCACTCTGCTTCTTCTTCTGACCTATCCATAAGTCTCGTCGGCCCGGCTTTTTCTTTCGGCTCGCGCCTAACCTGCGGTCGGGCCGGGCCTTGCGTCTCGGAATATTTCTCTGTTTTTGTTCCTTTTTCCTAATTTTCTTCTTGACCTTTCGCCGATGAATGCTATGATGACAGATGCGATGATCGGAACCTTCAAAACATCTTGGCCGCGGCGGGCGGGATCAACTGGGCGGTTCTGCCCGACCGATCATCGCAACCGTCCGCCGCGGTCGTTTCTACAGGGAGCCAACCCATGAAGATCACAGTTGCAACCGATGACGGCGAAGTCCTCGGCATCGTCGAGAACGTCGAAGGGTACAATCTGGCCAAGCCACTTGGCGTTGCTGGCCTCATTGATGAAATCCGTTGCTGCCTGCGCAATGCGCCTGTGGTTGTCGAGGACCGTGAGGCCCTGATCCTGGAGGGAGGGACTGAAATCGAACCGTACCTGGACCAAGACTAACCCCCGACGGGCTCCGGCCCGTCCGCCCCCATCGGTCATGCGGTGGGCGCGGATCGGCCGGGAACAGGCTCGGCCGCAAAGAAAGGGAAAGAGCAATGAACGCCTCCTACGTCGTGAACGTCGCCTGCGACTGTGATCCGGTCGGAGTGAGTGACGAGGCCGTGATCGCCAACAGCGAATTGGCTGCAGTCTGGGGCTGGTTTGAGGCGCAACCGGACCATGTTATCATGCGGGGTGCACACGTCTGCCAGCATTGCAGGACGCGGATCGTCTCCTGCGGCAACGAGTGCCGGCGCATCGAGGACTATTCCGAGCGGACATTTGACGAGCTTCGCGCCGCGGAGATCGCCTGCGCCGCCTGGGTGACAAGCCGATACGTTGACGCATAACCCGGCCGGGATAGTCCGGCCGCAATGGAGAACAGCTATGACAGAACAGACGATCAGAACCAGGTGCGAGTCGTGCCGGGCGATGTGCCTGCCGAACGAGATTGTCAGCGTCCCCAACGAGGATCGGCAGTTGTGCGTTGCCTGCGCCGCGGCTGAAGGGCACAAGATTGAACGAGCGGCCGACGGCACGCCAGTCATCGCCAAGGCCACCGGCGACTAGCCTCCCGCCCGCCCGCGCGGGCCTATGCCCTGTACGCAGGGTGCAGGCCCTCGCAGAGGGCCGCCGGGGTTGCCGGCGGAAGAGAAAGGGAACGATCATGGAAAACAAGAATTGGAAACAAGTCGGGACTATCAGTGTGGATGCTGGCCTGTGCTGGGTTGGCGACCCGTGCTACTGCATCACGCCTGACTGTGACGAGCATCCGGCGCAGACGTGGAGCGAGTTCTGCAACGCTATTTCAGACCACGAGCAAGACGCCAAGCAATGGAACTTCAAACTGGGTACCCCTGGGCTTGGCGTCTCCGTCTCGACCGGCTACGGAGACGGGAGCTACCCGGTGTTCATCCGTCGCAACCGCGACGGTCGTGTTGCTGAAGTCAAGGTTGTTTTTGACGAAGACTAGCCGCCCCACCCTCGCCCACGGGCCGGCATGGAGCGACAGAGCCGCCAAGCGGCAGAAAGGACAGGAAGAAGATGATCGAGATCACCAACGAGAGTTACCGGGGCAGCGCCAGCGCGGCAGAGTCCCGGTTCAACAGCGTGTCCGAGGCCGAGGCGCGACTGAGCGAGTTGTTCGAGGAGTCGATCGAACTGACCCCGGCGGATTACGTTGAGGTCGAGCCTGAGACGATGAACGCGACGAAACAGCAGCACACGCCAGGCACGCTGCATGTTGCCGGGCAGACCGTTAACCCACGAGTCGTAGAACGTGGCCGATCCGGCTTCGCGGTCGAATGGCCGGGAGGGTTTGTCTCGGCCATGCCCCTTGAGGCGACGGCCCGCCGAGTGGTGGCTACGATAGCCTCCTGCGCGGGGATCTCCGACCCGGCCGACCTGAGACGGCAGCGGGATGACTTTGAGTCCATGCACAACGCGGCACATAAAATGATTGAAGCGGCGTGCAGAAAAGCCGGGATCGACATCGACGGGCTGACGTTTGCGGGGCAGATTGAGGCCCTAAAAACGGCAGGGGATTTGCACGGCAACTCGCTCGCTAATCTGCGATTGCAGCGAAATTGGCTGTTGACAATCGTGAAGCAAGCCGCCGACCTGATGGGGTCTTGCTTGAACGCCGACGGATCGTGGCATGACTGCCCCGCCGCAAACAAACGCGAACTGCTCGACGCCGCTCGCGCCGCCATCGCCAGAGCAAGAAAGGACCAAACATGAGCCAGGGCAAACACACACCGGGACCGTGGGGATGGGGCGAAAACGAGAACGAAGACCGGTATTGTCTGTTTGGCGCCGACTGCAACACGATCTTAGAGCCGGAATTGCGCCTGTATGGCGATGGGAAAACTTTGCTCGCCATCAAGTTTGATTGCCCGGACAATGCCACAGACGAGGCCAACGCCCGCCTGATCGCCGCCGCGCCGGACCTGCTGGCGGCGTGCGAAGCGGTTGTCGCTGAGCACCCGGCAGAGAACGGGCGCGGCGTTGACCTGCCGCAATCCCTATTTGCCATGCTGAACACCGCCATCGCCAGGGCGAAGGCCGAATCGGAACAGTAGACCCCATCGAACAGTTGCCCCCGCGCGGTTGGCGCCGCCGGGGGCGTGGACCCGACTGAATAGGAGCCGGATCATGGAAGATCGTAACGGGCACGGAATGCTGGTGCAACGGATTTCAGAGTTGAGGGGCCGGGCGAGGGACTACCGCGACGCCGCCGCGCGTCTGGCCGAGATCGGCCACGCGACCCGGGCCGAGGCGCTCGCCAGGCTCGCCGAAGGCCACGAGCGAGAGGCCGAACACCTTCAGCGCAGGCTCCCGCCCGCGCTGGTCTGATGAGGATCCCGTCGATGGCCGTGGATCGAAAAACCGTCACGATGCTGGTGCGAATGACGGAGCAGGAACGGCGCGTCGTCGAGGCGGAGGCGGCCCGGCGGGGCGTGTCGATGAGCGCCCTGCTGGTCGGCAGTGCGACGCGGGCCGCGGCGTCGGCCGGCAAGTCGGAGAGGGGGTCCGACGATTCCGAGGCCGTGCGCGACGCCGTGGCGTGTCTGAGGGCGAGCGGATTCAGCAGCAAGGAGGCCCGCCGGCTGGTCGAGCGGGCCCGAGAGGATGAACCAGGCGCGTCGGCCGAGATGCTGGCCGCCGCCGCATTTTCCAGGAGTGTCGCGGTATGAGGAACAAGGTCCACGTCTCCGTGCGCAAACCCGCCAATCGGGACGGGAGTTATACGCTGTATCACCGATGGATCGACCCGGCGACCGGCCGCGAGGTCCGCGAGGTCTGCCTGAGGACCAAGCCGAAATGTTCGAACAGGGACTTGGCCAAGGCGGTCGGGCTTGCCCGGCAGCAGGCGTCGGCGCTGTCCTGGGCGATGCACGAGCCGACGCGCCCCAGCCCGGCCATCGAGTGGACCTACCTGGCTCGCGGGCTCAAGGACTATCTCGCGTGGTCGTCCCAACTTGGGGGCGACGGCGTGCGCCCGGCCAACCCAACCACCCTCACCGCCCACGAGCGCCACATCCGGGACTTCATCGACTGGATGAAGGGCGCCAAGCCGCGCATCCGGGCCATGAACGAGGTCATCCAGACCCACGTCGCGCACTGGCGAGATCATCTGTTGAACGAGCGGGGTCTCAAGGCCGGCACGATCAACACCATGCTCGCCAGCCTTTCTCGATGGTTCACCTGGGCGATCGACTACGGGCACGTCTACACCCACGTCGTCCACGGCGTCCTGCGCCTGCCGGAAGAGTCGGTCCGCCCCACGCTGGTGATCGAACAGCCCGAAGACCTGATCCGGCTGATGGACCACATGGCCGACCGACTGCGGGCGGACACGGCACTGGTCCTCGCGACCACCGGCATGCGCTGCGGCGAGTTTCGGGGCCTGCGCCGATCCGATTGGGACCGCGCCGCCCGGCTCGTCATCGTTCCCGACGCCGGGTCCGAGACGACCAAGCGGCACGGCCGGGTCATCCCACTGCCCGAGCAGGGGCAACGCGCCCTCGAGCATCTGACCGACCTGGGCGACGGCCCGTGGCTGGTCGGACCGGACGCCGGACGCCAGCCCTACAGCAGCCAGATCAACCGATGGCTCAAGGGCTACATGGGCCTGCGGCCGCACGACCTGCGGCGGTTCTACATCCATGCCCTGGAAACGGTCGGGACGCCGCAGCGCGTCATCAACGACCTGGTGGGCCACTCGCCCGCCGCCGCCCGATCCGCCGAGGACTCTCCCGGCGCCAGCCGAGGCCACTACACCCCGATCAGCAACCCGGACGAGGCTTGGCCGTGGGTTTTGCGGTTCCAGGAGTGGCTTGGATAGCCTCAGGGACCGCCTGGCTGGCCCGCCACGCGGCGTTTCCACCAGGACCGGAACCACGCCACGGGGCGATTGCCCTTGTCCTTCGCCTCGCGGATGGCGGCCTTGATCTCGGTCAGGGCCTCGCCCGGCGGGCCGATGGCGCCGTCGAGGACATCCTCGGCGATCTGGTTGAAGTCCGTCACGTCGGCGGCGAATTGCTTGGGCCCGACCGTTCGCCGCGTGATGCCCAGCAAGGCCATGATCTGGCAGCGGACAAGCCTGGCGTTGCCGCCGTTGCCGCCGTTGGCTTCGTCGTTCGAAACCGAAACCGAATCGAGCGGAACGCGCTTTTCTGGTGTGGGTGTTTTCGGCGGCGGCGCGGTGGCAGCCTCCGTGCCCTCGCCCAGGGTTGTTCCCGGAAGTAGGGCACTGGGTGTTTCTTCTGTTTCTGTATCTGTCTCTGTTTCGGTTTCGGTTTCGTTACGGGCTTTGCGGGAGGACGGTGGAGGTTTGTGGAGGTCGGTGGAGGTTTGTGGAGAGTCCGACACAAAGTCGGCCTGTTCGATCCAGCGTACCTCTTGTGCGGAGAGGTACTTAAGCGCCGTTTCGACGGTCGATCGCCGAAAGCCCGTCAGGAAGGCGATGTCCTCGGCCGTCGCTGGCTCGTCTTTCTCGTTGAGGATCCATCCGCGCCGGCCCCGCGGCTGGTGGGCGGCCAGCTCCATCAGCTTTGGCCAGACGCACATACAGGCTTCGAGGCGGGCCGCGGTCCCGCAGAGGCGCGCCAGGCGCCGGTATCCGGCCCCCTGGACGTGCCCGAAGGCCGGCAGGCGGACGAACGGCAGGGGCCCGGCCCTGCCTGGCCGTGCCCCCGGCGCCGGCCGTCCTCGGTCATCCACCTCGTATCGCTCGGTCCATTCTCGGATGCGGTAGCACGGCATGGTCGAATCCTTTCCTGTCTACGCGGGCTCGATGGTGACGCGGACGCCGGGCCGCTCGCCCTGTCGCTGGTTGACGTAGCGTTTCTTCTGGCAGCCGTCGGTCACCTGGGCGTCGTCCTTCCAGGCGACGAGGGCCTTGGTGATGCCATCTTCGACGGCGCGGAGCATTTTGGTCAGGTCGGGCTTGCCGGTCGGCTTCTCCGGCGCGGACAGTCGGACCATGTGTCGATTGCGGCCGGTGCGGAAGTGGGAATCGGGACGGGGCAGGAAGAAGTGGAGGGTCAGCGCCGCCGCCCCGGGCATCGGATCCCTGCGGCCGATCACCTGGCGGGTGACGGCGGCGACGTGATCCTGCCAGCGCGTCCCTTCCGCCCCGCTGGCGTCCACGATGACGGACCGCCCGGTCTTGCGGTTGAAGAAGGCGCGCTTGCTCCCGGCGGTCCTGGGCAGGCCATCGACGAAGAAGACGATCCGGTCGGTCGCCTTCGGCGCCGTCTCGCTACGGGACAACTGCGCGGCTATCTGTTCTTGGACCCGCTGAGGCAGGTCACTTCGTCTGATGGCCATCCTTGGCCTCCTCGAAATCCGTCGCCAGCACGGCCGCGATCAGGGCCAGGTCGTAATTCGTGAACACCTTTGGCTGGTATTCTGCCAAACGCGCGGTTCCCCAGTTTCCGCCGCAAAGACTCTTCCCCATTGTCCCGGCCACAACATATCCCTTGTCATGGTGCAGCCCAGCAAATTCAATGCAGATGCCCTTCTCGGCCAGCCTGGCGCGGAAGTGGTCGCGGAGGATGGGAACCCAGATAGTCACATCGGCAACGGACCAGTCTGCCGCGATGCGCAAAAACACGATGCCGTCGTTGTCGTCAAAGTCGATGTCCAACTCTTCCGGCAGCCCAACCTTCTTGATCGCCGCCCGCCCACGTTTAGTCAGATAGGGGTTCTTCATTCTTTCTTTCCTTTCAGTGCCTCTACCGCCTCCGCCCGCGATGCCAGTTGAAATACGGCGACCAGTTTGGCCAGCAGCGTGTCGTTTCCGTCGTGGATGCTTGCCGGTAGGTGGCCTTGGTTGATGGCCAGTTGCAGCGTCGCCCGGATGTCGTCACAGTGACAGTCGTTATGCTTCTTCCCGGGTTGGCGAAGGAGGGCCAGTTCCGCCCTCAGCCTGTCCCGATCGGCATTGAGAGGATCGAGCATTTGCAGTGACGCCCGCCGCACGTAGTCCGCCTTGTCCTTGGCGGCCATTGCGTCGGCAAGCTGGCGTTCAGCACCCAACAAGGCGGTGATCCTTGCCTTCCAACACGGCACGCAAGGCGATCCGCCATCCATGTCGCAGGGTATGTTCAGCTCGTCAAGGACTTCGGTGTATGCCTGCTCCATCCGAGCTGCCCTTTCATTGGCGGTGACTAGCTCTGCCCTCAGCCTCTCGATCTCCCGCCCTTGCTCCGCGCGCTGGTCGAGAAGGGGCTGGCCGGGGTTGTCGATTGGCTGGTGATGATCGTAGGCGTCATCGCATCCTTCGCATCGCGACGCGCTCGTGTCGCCATTTGGCCCGCAGTTGCACGTCTGGCATCCCTGCACAGAGAGGGTTTGCCAGAACGCACACGCCGCCTCGGACTTCTCGGCCCGCTCGTTGGCCTCGGCCAGTTGCGTGGCCAGGTGCTTCCACGGGCTGGCCGGGCAGTTCCGCACATGGTCGATGGTCAGGGTTCGCGCCGCTGCAACCTCGGCCTCATCTGCCGGGTTCTGGACGGTAACGATCTCCGCCCCGCAATAGGCGCAGATCGCAGGCATCGGTCGCTTGGCCTCGGCCAGTTGCCGGCGCAGGTCGGTGATCTCTTCGTCGCGCGTACACGACGGACAGAGGTTGTAGCCGATTCCCTTGTCTGGGCCATCGAAACCGTTGAGGCATCCTTTGCATGTCTGGTGCGTCACGTCAGTCTCCTTGTCCTGTTTGCCGCAGCGTCCGGGCCGCGGCGGGGTCAGAGTCGTTGTAGAGGGCGGTCAAGATGGGGCTCCGAACATTTTGACCCACCGTAGTTTCGGCCCAGCGGGGCGCCGCTCGTTGCCGAACAAGTCCGTTTGTGTGCGCGGTCTGGACGGGCAGGACCACGTTTTTCTGGCGGGCAACTCCGCATCGACGACAAAGCCCACGGCCCGGAGCGACGCGCCCGTTTCTTCTTTCAACGTGTATGTGAAAACCCGCCTGTAGCCCAACGCCCGGCAGGCCCGAAGGCACGCGCCGTAGAGTTTACTGTTGGCGTTCTTGGTCAAGTCCGTTGCGGCGCGGGTGATCTCCGCCGTCCATCCGTCTTGAAGCATCCGGGCGGTGGGCCGCCCCACGGTTGCCACGCCGACGATCTCGCCGTCAACCTCCACCGCAGCGGCGAACAATCCCGAAACCGGGGGAATGTTGTGGCGATGCCATCGCGCGATGTAACTCTTGGCGTCTTGCATCGTGATGGGACGGAGACAGAGCGTCACCTTCCCGCCTCCAGTCCTATCTTGCCCTGTTCCACCGGCGGGGCCTGCGTGCGCAATGGACCACCGACTGGTACAATAAATTCAACACCCCAAGGATGCCCCCGAAGCCCGGTTCCATCGGGATGAGGGTCGTGGACCATGCGGAAGCCCCAACCCCGAGGCTGGCCGACAACGGAATGATACATCGGGTTTGCCCTGTCCGTTGACCGCGGGCTGAGTCCCGACAGTATCACCCATTCGCCGCCAAGCCCGTATGTCCAGCACCGCTTTAGAGCTTCTCCGCCCCACAGGCCCTTCCGTGTACTGAACTCCAAAGCGATGATGCGTAGGCCCCGAACGGACATCCAATCGGCAACGGCCTTGTGCCAGTTGTACTGAGACTGGGCACAAAAGTTAGGAACATCCTCAATCGGAATCTCCAAGATGGAAGCGATGCATGCAGCATAACAGTTGCCTTTTCCCTTGCCGAACAGTGTTTGCATAACGGGCTTCACGTCATTTCTCCTTCCATCTCGGCTTCCCTTTCTGCCGGCCCATCCAGCAGGGGCGTGGCCGGCGATCCTCCATACGGTTCCGGCCGCGTGCGGATCATGTCCCATGTGACGACGTGCTCGCCGTACCAGATCGTCGTGCCCCGTCGCCCGTTGCTGTTCGGCGGGGTCTTGACAACGATCCCGCACCGGTACTTCTGCCAGGACCAGCCGGCCTTCCGGGCATTTCTGAGCCAACGTGTTGCGCCTTCATCTTCGCCGACAGCAGGTTTGCTCATGTGCAGTTCTCCAGCAGGGGCGTGTCCGGGGCGGTCGCGAGGGCGGGCGGCTGGTCCATCAGGGACGCGAAGCACTCGTCCCGCCTGGCCTGATAGTGGTCGGCGTAGTCAGGGTTCAATTCGATCATCAGGGCGCGACCGGGAAGGTACGGCTGGAACACGCTGGTGGGCTGGCCGGTCTTGACCATCCGGGCCTTAGCATATTCCGGGCGCTGGCTTCCGTCGCCGGAGTGAAACTTGCTGCTGCCGCCGGGCCTGGTCGGTTCCATGCGAGCGCCGGCCAGGACCGTATCCAGCCCTTCGGCCGGGTGGGTCCAAAGATACTCGGCAGCAGCGGCAGTAGTGCCTGCACCGGCGTAGGGATCAAGGATCGTCGGGCCGATGGGGGCTTTCCCGCACTCGCAGGCGGGCTGCCAGCCGAGGGTCATGCTCGGCGAGACATGGCCCGTGTTCATTACCGAAGTGTCGCCGTGCCTGCCTTGGGCAATGTCTATCTTTTCCTGCGTCCCTGGAGCCCAGTGCTGCTGCACGGGCTCCCCCTTCACCGTCTCCCGTCTCCACGCCTTCCCGCACTCAGGGCAGACGGCCCTGGGCATGAGCCAGCGCATGAACCAGAGCGGGAGCCGGACGGGGTACATGGCGAAATGTTGGAGCTTGCTGGGCTGGGCGGTCAGTTCCAGCACGTCCTCCGGCCAGTCCGCCCCGTCCAGGTAGTCGCCGGGGTTGGCACCGGCAGAAGTATCTATTCCAATCGCGGGCATGGCGTGTCCGGTACCGCGATTATCTTCTGGCGAACCGACCCTATTCCCCTCTGCAAAGTGCCGGTACCCGTATTTCCGCCGCTCTTGGGCGGCCCCAGTAAGTTGCTGTCTGACCGCCTCAACATCGCTGTAGTACTTCCCGCTCTTGGCGAAGAAGTAGCACGGTTCGTAGGTGCATTTCATCCGGTCCCTGGCAGAGCTGGGCATGGAGTTGCGCTTGTGCCAGACCACCTTGTTCCGCAAGACCCAGCCCCGCTCGACCATCGCCAGGGCGAAGCGCTCGGGGATCAGGCAGAGGGACTTGGCGGGGATGCCGTCGGCCGGCGATGTCCCGCCGTCGCGTTCCAACGTGAAGCTCCTGTCGGCCCGCTGCCCTGTCGCCCCTTGTCGCCCGCTGCCGCCTGCGGAACTGAACGTGGCCCCGATGTTGACGGACAAGGTTCCGTCCGGGCGCAGCACGCGCCGGACCTCATCGAACACGGCCATCTGCCGGGCAATGTACTCGGCCGGGCTTTTCTCAAGCCCGTCCTGGCCGGGCAAGTTGGCGTAATTCCGTAAAGCCCAGTAGGGCGGGCTGGTCATTGCGAAATGCACGCTCTCGCTGGGCAGTTCCCGCAGCCGGTCCAGTGCGTCGCCGAGGCGGAAGTCAGGCATGTGTCCGCTCCCGCTTCAAAATCACTTCGACGGTGGACAGCAACTCCTCAAAGTCCGTCGGCGCAACCCATACCGTTTGCTCCCGCACGGGCGAATAGTCCGTCCACTGATAGTTCCTTCGCAGCCACTGGCGGAGGTGGTCTGAGATGATGCACTGCGCCGCATGGCTCGAAATCCCTTCCGATCTTGACCACGCGAGTCGCTTGGGCGGCCGACGCCACTCAATAGACCACGGCCATTCCGATCTTTCGCTGTACGCGAGCCGCTCTTGTGAGCCCCGCCCCCGCCACATCGGCGCTCCGATCTGGTTGAGGATCGTTAGAACCCGCTTGGTCTGTCGCTTGGTCACTCCAGTTCCTCCCCGTTCTCGTCCACAGGAACGAGCTTGAAGATGGTCTTGGGGCGATCGAAGTACAGATTTCTCAACTGTCTCCGGGCCTGGGACAAGGTGAGTTTGTCGGTAAAGATTGTGAGACCGAGGAGCTTCCGCCCGTCCCTGCCATAGACGCAGTGCCCGTCGCCAACGTATCCGACAAGAAACTGGTGCGGTGCTTTCTTGGTGTGCTTCTTCATTTCAATTCCTTTCCGTTCTCGTTGTTCCCATCGTCGCCCGCCTCGCCCAGTTCCACGACCATCGCATGGGTCCTCGCGTCCCAATGCGCCGCGTGGGGTCCGCCGAGGGGCAGGCCGAACGATTCGATGGCCGCCTTGCACGCGATCTGGCCGCTCTGCCCGTCGGTCGCCACGCGACGAGCGCCGGGGGTGCTGCGATTGGCCGGTTGCAGGACCAGCAGCCGACGCGCGGCGTCGTAGCCGATCAAAGTGTAGGGATTGGAGCGGCCGGCGTTCGCGATGAACTCGGCCGCCGCCCGCGACGACAGGCGCAGGTGGCCGGGGCGCACGCTCACCGTCGAGCCGCCGGTCGCCCGATGGCTCGGCTTGGCCCCGAACCAGACGATGCCGGGCAGGGCGGTCATGCCGAGCCTCCGCGCTTGCGCCAGAGAAACCACCCCTCCACGGCCAGGATCAGGAACATCCAGTCGCGCAGGATGGCGAACACCAACAGCCCCGCCGCCAGATGCACGATCATCGCGGCGACGTTGCTGGCCATGAACAGGATGAAGCACAGTCTGATCTTTCTGTTGTTCAGCGAGACCCCGGCGATCGCCAGGATCGTTCCGGCCAGGGACAGGGCTTCGAGGGTAAGGTTCATTTGATCTCCTTTCTCGGCCGCTCCTGCACGCGCAGGTCTTTCGGCCACTCGGCCATGTCGTGACTGACCCGGCCGTTGAGGTCGATCTGTTTGACGTAGCAGGCCACGCCCGCGCCTCGGCACTG
>JAQTVL010000337.1 GCA_028706835.1 Phycisphaerae bacterium
CTCCACGTCCGCGCCGCCTACCTCAGCGACGATGGCCGGGCCGAAGAATTCCACACTCGCCGCCCACGAGGCCGCGCCGCCGGTCAGCACCGCCTCGGAAAGGCCGCATGAACGGGGATGCACCCGCCGCGATGGCGCACGGCCGTAACTCATGGGCGTGCCGCGGCATCCAAAGTCCGTCCTTTTGTGGAGTGCGGTAGCGCAGCTACCGCTTTGCGCGGCAGGTACGACGTTCCGTGACCCAAAGCGGTAGCTGCGCTACCGCACTCCACAAACAGCAAAGACGCTAAACGGCAGGTCATTCCAGCGGTCGAGTGGTCGCTGCCACCGCCCTGCCTTTCGGGCACGTCACCTTCGGGCCGTAAACCGCGATCTCGAACTTCGGGCTCTTCGGCTCGGTGTGGCAGCCGCGGCAGGTCATTTCGCTCACCGCGACCCGTCGTTTCGGCGGCATGTTGCCCAGGTCGACCTGGTGGCAGTTCTGGCAGCCGACGTCGGCCAGGCTGGGCGCATCGGCGGCCGTGCGGAAGCCGCCCTGGTAGCCGAAGCCGGTGGTGTGACACCGCATGCACTCAGGGTCAGCCGTGCGGCCCTCGCGGACAATCGTCGCCCAGGCCTGCCCATGCTTCGTCTTCCGCCATGCCTGGTACTGCGCCGCGTGGCACTGGCCGCACTGGGCCGACGGGATCAGTTTCACGCCGCCGGCCTTGCCCAGCAGTCTGAGCGACCGCTGCTGGGCGTCGTAGGTGTAGGACTGGTAGAGTTCCCACAGTTTGCGATCGCGCGGCAGCATCTGCTCGACCGGATGGCCGACCGCTCGCGACAGCCGCATCCGCCCGCCGGGCCCGGGGCGGAACTCGGCCGCCGCCACCTGCCGGCCCATGGCTGGGGCGAAAACCACCGGCATCGCGCCGATCTTCTCTGCCTTGACGTCGCGATCCCGCTCCGTCGACAGCACGACAAGGTCTACGTCGGACGGCATCGCGGCGACGGCTGCATCTCGCTCCGTCGGATCGAGCACGGCAAGCACCACGATCGCATCCGGCCGTCGCGCCCGCCAATCGGCCCGCAGGCCGTTCAGCGTGTCAGCGACCGCGCGGGCCGGGGCGAGCACTTCGATTTCCTGCCGCACCTGGGGCGTGGCGAAGTGCATCGCCCCCGGGCCAACCACGGAGAGCACGAGCACCTGTCTGCCGCCGCGCTCGATCAGCCGGTGCGTCGGGCCGAGCGGGGTCTTCTGCCGGTCGACGAACCGCACGTTGGTAGCGACCAGCGGCAGGCCTGCCGCCCGGGCCGCGTCCGCAAAGAAGGCCGGGCCGCGGTCGAGTTCCTGGTCGCCGACGGCCATCGCGTCATAGCCCAGCCGGCCAAGCCCGGCCCAAATGTACTGGTCGGCCACCGGCTCGGGCGTAAGCAGCACGGAGTTGCCGTTGTCGAGCAGGAACACCTCGCCGCCACCGGGTCGAAGCGAGTCGACCAGGGGCTTTCGCCGGCTCAAGCCCCCGCGCGGCTGGCCGGGGCAATTGCACGGTTCGATGTTGCCGTTGGTGTAGCCGGTAATTAGGAAAACGATCGCATCGGCGGGCGCGCCCGCGGGCCGGCCCACGAACGGTGGGTTCGGGTCGCAGCCGACAGACACGATCGCGCCGATGAGCGCGACGTGGGCTATCAATATGGGGACTCGAGCATTCACTTCGGATGGTCCACTGGTTGGGACGTTGGCGGCTTGAACCCATTCAGTTGCACACGCTGGAGGAAGACAAGCCTGTTGCCCGGTTCCTTGCCGGCCATCGCCTCCAGCCTGCAAATCGGCACTTGGCGGACGATCTCGCCGGCTTCGGAGACGCTCATCGGCCCGAGCACGCCGGGCAGATTGCGGATCGCCGCCAGCCGATCGCGCAGTTCGCCGCCGATGGCGTCACGCTTGCGGGCAGCCTCCGCCAGGAGCATCACGCTGTCGTATGCGGTCGCGCTGAAGGCGTCCGGCTGGGTCGCCGGGTGCGCCTTCGACCACTCGTCGACGAACGCCCGAACACGGGCGTCGGGATCGTCGATGGCGAACGGGACCGCGACGTAACCGGGCCGAAGGGCTTCCGCGCCCGCAGCCAGCACGCCATTGGCGCCCCACGGCGGCGGGGCCAGGAGGACCGGGGCGTCGGGCGCCTTCGTGCGGAACCCGCCTACATAGCCGAGCAACTGGTCAGCCCCGAGCGACGTGAAGAGCACTTCGGCCTTGGCCTGCCCTGCCCGACTGCCGAGCTCCGCGATCGTCGGGGCGTCGCGCGACGGGTGGACGGAGTCGATCCGCGCGACCTGTCCGCCGAATTTGACGAACTGATCGGCGAACCGGTCAGCCGCCAGCGACGACTGCTCAGCCACCACGTCCGAGGAGATGGCCGCCCGCTCCGCCTTGAGCGTTTCGCGGGCAAAGGTGGCCATGGCATCAGCCAACTGAGTGCCCGAGGTGCTCACCCGCCACGTGTATCGCCCGCCGTCCGCGACAAAGCGGCTGCTCGTGCTGAGCACCAGGAAGACGGTCCGCCGCTTCTCGGCGACCGGACGGATGGCGACCGCGGCCGGGCCTTCCAGGCCGCCGATCAATGCGTCCGCCTGGTCAGCCAGGATCGCGGCGGCGGCCAGCGTCGCCGGTTGCGAGAATTTCGCCTGCGTGTCGAGGAATGAAATCTGGATCGGTCGGCCGGCGAAAGTGCCGTCGCGGTTCACGCGGGCGGCGGCCAGTTCGAGCCCCTGGCGAACGGACGCGCCAAGCGGCGCTAGGTCGCCCGACAACGGCAGCAGCGCCGCCACGCGGAGCGCGGAGCTCGGCTGGCTGGCCGGGACCACCTCCGCCCGCGCCGGCGTGTGCGTGAGCGTGAGCGTGACCGCGGCAAGCACCGTCGCGAACAGGAAGGGCAGACTGGCCAGTCCGCGTCGCGACATGGGGACCTCAGGTGAACGGCACATTGCGAACGGGCGTTATATCTTCTTCTTCAGCAGCTCCGCCCGCAGCACCATCAGGCCGGTCTCGATCTGCGGGTCCTGGCGAAGGTGGTCCGGCCGGCTGCTCGCCCGGCCATTCTCCGGCCGGGTTGTGGGCACCTCGTTCGGCTGGTGGATCACGTCGCTGTCGCGGCGCAGGTCGAGGATGTCCTGGATTTCGTCGCGGGTGACCTTCACGGGCACACCGGGCTCAACACCCCAGGTCTCGCTGTCCTCGTGGCGGTGGAGCGACCGGCCGCTGGGCAGGTAGTAGAGCGCGGTGGTCAGCTTCAGGTAGGCGGGGGCGTCCTTGGCATCGCCCGCGCCCGCGCCGACCGGGATGACGTTCTGCACGCTTCCCTTGCCGAAGCTTCGCTCGCCGACGATGATCGCGCGGTTGTGATCCTTCAGCGCGCCGCTGACGATCTCCGCCGCCGAGGCCGAGAACTCATTGACCAGCACCACCAGCGGCAGGTCCTTGTTGGTGCCGCCCTCATGGGCCCGCTCTTCGAGCTTGCGGGTCGCGCGCCCCTCGGTCGACACGATCACGCCTTCGCTGATGAACAGGTCGCTCATCTCAACGGCCTGGTTCAGCAACCCGCCGGGATTGAAGCGGAAGTCCAGGATCAGCCCACGCACGCCCTTGGCTGCCATCGCGTCCATCGCCTGATCGAGTTCCTCGACGGTGTGCGGCATGAAGTTGGTGATTCGCACGTAGCCGATCTTGTAGTCCTTGTCGGCGAGGTAGTCCCACGAGCCGCTCTTCTCGCGCAGGAAGCCCTTGACGGTCTTGATCACGATCTTCTCGCGGACCAGCTTGTAGTCGCGCGGCGTCGCCTTCGGGCCGCCCCGGCGAACCGAGAGCACCACGGCCGTATCGGCTTTGCCGGTGATTCGCCGGACCGCCTGGTCCAGCGTGATCTTCTCAGTGCCCTCGCCGTCGATGGCGACGATCACGTCGCCGGCCTGAACGCCTGCGCGATACGCGGGCGTGTCCTCCAGCGGGCTGACGACCGTCAGTTCGCCGGCCTCCAGCGAAATCTGGATGCCGACGCCGGAGAACTCACCGCGCATCGACTTGTCGAACTCGGTCTTCTCCGACGGCCAGATCATGGTGGAGAACTGGTCCAGCGGTTCGAGCGAGCCGTCGAAGAACTCGCGGATAATGACGCCCTCGGGCAGTTTCACGCTGTCCTGGTTGACCCGCTTGGCCTTGACGTAGGTCTGAGCCAGTTCCTGGAGGCCCATCTGGTCGATGACGTTGTTCACCTGCTCGCGCAGCGCGGTCAGGTCCTTGCGCATCTTGTCTTTCGACTCGGCGGCCTCCAGGGCCGGCAGCGACTTGGCCAGCGCCGGCACCTCGGTCAGGGCGATCAGCGCATCGACGCCGCCGAGCGCCATTTTCTTGTAGTCCGGCTCCTTGACATAGAACCGCTTGATCTGCTCCAGCGCCGCCGCCATCATCCCTTCGTCGATTCGCTCAACGGCCTTGTCGGCCTCCTTGGCGTCCCTGTAGATCGCCTCCAGCCGGGCGTAGCGGGTCGTCTTCTTGGCGAGCTGCTTGTACTGGTTGTTCTCCTTCTCATACAGCGCCGCCATCAGCGAATAGGTCGTGGTCGCCTTCAGCCATTCGCCCTTGTCGCAGTGGCCCTGGGCCAGTTTGGTCGACTTGTCGATCAACTGGGCAAACCACGGCTGCTGCTGGAGATCGGCCTTCGCGGCCGCCAGGTCGGCGGACCGCGTGGCCTCGGCCAGCGCCTCATCCCACGATTCCTTGGCGATGAAGTTGGCGACCTTGCTGACGGAGTCCTTGAACGCGACCTCGCGCTGATCGCGGCGGATGCGATCGACGCGGTCGTAGGACGTCATGAGCCGGCGAAGCTCCTGGCCCAGCACGTCGTCCGGGTCCTTGGTCAGCAGTTGCTTGACAGCGGCGTCGGCCGACGCCCACTGTCCCTTCTCGATCAGCCCGAGCGACGCCTGCCGCAACTGCTGGATGGCTGGATCGTTGCTTGTATTGATCGAAACCGTCTGAGCGCAGGCGCCAACGCCGGACGCCAGGATAATCGCCACCGCCAACCAGCACTGCCTGCGACTGACCGCAAATGACATTCGCTGCCTTTCCAAAAGAATCACACGTAGCTGCGGGCGTCCGCGGGTACATCGCGAACTCCGCGGCCCCGGAAGCAATCCAATCAGTATACCCGCCCGCCGTGGAACCAATCAAGCTTCCCACGCCGGCGGGGTGCATCCCCGTAGCTGTACGGGCCAAAGAGCCGATAGATAGGGGTAGGGTTGAATGGGGGCAGGCATAGGCCGGCGGAGTCGGCCGAATTGGGTCACGGAGGATCGTCATGTCGGAATCACTT
>JAQTVL010000338.1 GCA_028706835.1 Phycisphaerae bacterium
CGCTCAAGAGCGAGGCGATCGGCCTGGCGGTCATGACCGAACTGCCCGCGGTGATTATCGACGTGCAGCGCGGCGGCCCCTGCACCGGCCTGCCCACCAAGACCGAGCAGTCCGACCTGTTCCAGGCGGTGCTCGGCCGAAACGGCGAGTGCCCGCTGGTCGTGCTGGCGCCGTCGACGCCTGCGGATTGCTTTGACATCACGGTGGAGGCGTTCCGCATCGCCGTGCGCTACATGGTGCCGGTGATCGTGCTGTCGGACGGCTACCTGTCGGCGGGGGCTGAAGCCTGGAGAGTCCCGCAGTTCAAGCGGTTGCCGCCGATCAAGCTGGACTACGCCTCCGACCCGGACACCTACCAGCCCTATCTCCGCAACAAGGACCTCGCCCGCCCGTGGGCGATCCCCGGCACGCCGAAGCTGATGCACCGGGTCGGCGGGCTGGAGAAGAAGGACGTCACCGGCGAACCGAGCCACGACCCGATGAACCACCAGAAGATGGTGGAACTGCGGGCAGCCAAGGTCGCCGGCGTCAAGATGGAAGCCCCGTATCGCTGGCTCGGCGACGACAGCGGCGACCTGCTGGTCGTCGGCTGGGGCAGCAGCTACGGCGCGATCTGCGCCGCGGTGAACGGCCTGCGGCAGGAGGGACTGTCGGTCAGCGCCTGCCACCTGCGGTGCCTCAACCCGCTGCCGGAGGAACTGGGGCCGAAGCTGCGGAAGTTCAAGCAGGTCCTCGTTCCCGAAATGAACCTGGGTCAACTGATCATGCTGCTGCGAGCGAAATTCCTGGTCGACGCCAAGGGGATCGGCAAGGTCCAGGGCCGGCCGTTCACCATCGGCGAACTCGCCAGCGGGATTCGCTCCGCCTTGCAGGGAGGTAGCAAATGAATACGCCAGCCACCGCGTCCGAAGCCCTGACCGTCAAGGATTTCACGCCGGCGCGGGATGCCCTTTGGTGCCCCGGCTGCGGCGACCACGCCATCCTGGCCGTGGTCAAGCGGATCCTCGTCAAGACGGGAGCCCAGCCGGAGAACACCGTCATCGTGTCCGGCATTGGCTGCTCGAGCCGGTTTCCGTACTACGTGAACACCTACGGGTTCCACTCGATCCACGGGCGGGCGCCGGCCATTGCGACCGGGCTGAAGATTGCCGCGCCGGAGTTGAACGTGTGGGTGATCACCGGCGACGGCGACGGGCTGGCGATCGGCGGCAACCACCTGATGCACATGATCCGGCGGAACGTGGACGTGCGGCTGCTGCTGTTCAACAACCGCATCTACGGCCTGACCAAGGGGCAGTATTCACCGACGTCTGAATACGGCAAGAAGACCAAGAGCAGCCCGCGGGGCACGGTAGAAAGGCCGGTCCGGCCGCTGGCGGCGGCGCTGGGCGCCGAGGCGACGTTCGTTGCCCGGACGATGGCGGGCGACCCGAGGCACCTGGAATACGTGCTGGAGCGGGCCGCCGCGCACCGCGGCACCAGCTTCGTCGAAATCTACCAGAACTGCGTGATCTTCAACGAGGGCGCCTACGAATGGGCCCTGGGCAAGGAGAACCGCGCCAACAACGTGCTTTACCTCGAGCAGGGCAAGCCGCTGGTCTTCGGCACGGACGGCCAAAAGGCAATCGTCGCCGACCAGCTTCGCCCGACGATCGTCAACCGCGCGGACGTCCCGGCTGATCGCGTGCTGGTGCACGACGAGAAGGCCGACAGCCCGGCGCTGGCGTTCATGCTCAGCTCGCTGACGTATCCGGACTTCCCGGAGCCGCTGGGCGTGTTCCGCGACATCGAGAAGCCCTGCCTGGAGTCGGAAATCTATGGGCAGATCGAGGAGGCCATCAAGGCCCAGGGCACCGGCGACGCCGACCACCTGCTCAGCGGCACGGACACCTGGAAAGTTGCCGCTCGACCGCGCAAGGCGCAACGATAGAATAAGCGGCCTGACTAGCCAATCTGCGGAAGTTGGCTTCCTTTACAGACCTGTAGACGGGAAACAAAGCCTATGTACAACGTGACGTTGATCACCGGTGACGGGATCGGGCCGGAAATTGCGGAGGCTTCGCGGCGGTGCGTCGATGCGACCGGCGTGAAGGTGCAGTGGGACGTGCAGGAGGCGGGCGTGGACGTGATGGCCCGCGAGGGCACGCCCATGCCGGATCGCACGCTCGAATCGGTCCGCAAGAACAAGGTGGCGCTCAAGGCCCCCATCACCACGCCGGTGGGCACGGGCTTTCGGTCGGTCAACGTCTACCTGCGGCAGGCGCTCAACCTGTACGCCTGCGTCCGGCCGTGCAAGAGCTACCCCGGCGTCCGCAGCAAGTACCAGAACATCGACCTGGTGCTGGTCCGCGAGAACACCGAGGACCTGTACGCCGGCGTCGAGTTCGCCAAGGGCGCCGCGGAAACCGCCGAACTGGTCAGCCAGATCAACCGGCTGAGCAAGGACAAGAAGATCAGGACCGGCGCGTCGACGACGGGCGTGTCGATCAAGCCGATCAGCGTCGAGGGGACCACGCGGATCGTCACCTACGCCTTCGAGTACGCCCGCGCCAACAAGCGAAAGAAAGTGACCAGCGTCCACAAGGCCAACATCATGAAGCACACCGACGGCCTGTGGCTGGAGCTGTCGCGCCAGGTGGCGGCCAAGTACCCGGACATCGAGTTCGAGGACCGGATCGTGGACAACATGTGCATGCAGCTCGTGCAGAAGCCCGAGTTGTATGACATCCTGGTCCTGCCGAACCTGTATGGCGACATCCTGTCGGACCTGTGCGCCGGGCTGGTGGGCGGGCTGGGCGTGGCGCCCGGGGCGAACATCGGCGACAACGGCGCGGTGTTCGAGGCGACGCACGGGTCGGCCCCGAAGTACAAGGGCCTGAACAAGGTGAACCCGACCGCCCTGATCCTGTCCGGCGCCCTGATGCTGCGGCATCTCAACGAGCTCGACGCGGCTGACCGCCTGGAGCGGGCCGTCGCCGCCGTGATTGCCGAGGGCAAGGACGTCACCTACGACATGAAGGCGGATCGCAACGACCCGACCGCCGTCGGCACGAGCCAGATGGCGGACGCGATTATCGCCAAACTATGAGGAAGAAAGCTGTCAGCTATCAGCTTTCAGCGGTCAGCTTAAGAAGAGAACACTGAACGCGCATGGGCGAACTGGAACGCAGAAGCAAGGACATCTGAGCTTTCAGCGATTGGTGGTCGGTCTTCCGCTGTAGCTGAATGCTGACCGCTGACCGCTGAAAGCTGCCTTTTCCAAAGGAGCCACACCGTGGGCAAGCGAGCAAAGGTGAGCGTCATCGGGGCCGGCAACGTCGGCGCGACCACCGCGCACTGGCTGGTCAGCAAGGAACTGGCGGACGTGGTGCTGGTTGACATCGTCGAGGGGCTGCCGCAGGGCAAGGCGCTCGACCTGTTCGAGGCGTCCCCGGTCGAGCGGTTCGATTGCCGCGTCACCGGTGCCAACGGCTACGAAGAGACCGCCAACAGCGACGTGGTCGTCATCACCTCCGGCCTGGCCCGCAAGCCGGGCATGAGTCGCGACGACCTGCTGGCTGCGAACGTCAAGATTGTCGGCGAGGTCACCGCGAAGGTGGCCCGGCAGTCGCCGGGGGCGATCCTCATCGTCGTGTCCAACCCGCTGGACGCGATGGTCTATGTCGCGTCGAAGGTTTCCGGCTTCCCAGCCAACCGGGTCGTCGGCATGGCCGGCATCCTGGACGCCGCTCGCTTCCGCAGTTTCATCGCGATGGAACTGAACGTGAGCGTGGAGGACGTGACGTCGTTCGTGCTCGGCGGCCACGGCGACACGATGGTGCCGCTGCCGCGGTACAGCGCGGTGGCGGGCATCCCGCTGCCGGAACTGCTCCCGCCGAACCGCGTCGAGGCGCTGGTGCAGCGGACCCGCGACGGCGGGGCGGAGATCGTCAAGCTGCTCAAGACCGGCTCCGCCTACTACGCCCCGTCATCGGCGGCGGTGGAGATGGTCGAGGCGATCCTCAAGGACAAGAAGCGCATCCTGCCCTGCGCCGCCTACTGCACGAAGGAGTACGGCGTCGGCGGGTATTTCGTCGGCGTGCCGGTGCTGCTGGGCGCGGGCGGCGTCGAGAAGGTCATCGAGATCAAGCTGCTGCCGAACGAGGCGGCGGCCTTCGCCAACTCGGTCGAGCACGTCAAGGCCCTGGTGGCCCAGGCTGACAAGCTGCTGGCCGGTCAACCCAAGTGATGAGGGGATTGCGATGAGCAACAGCGCGAGCGTGAATGTCCGCATCGAGCGCGATTCGATGGGCGAGGTCCGCGTGCCGGCGGACGCCTATTACGGCGTGCAGACCCAGCGCGGGGTCGAGAACTTCGGGATGATCAGCGGCCTGCGGGCCCACCCGGTGTTCATCGAGAGCTTCGTGCAGTTGAAGCTGGCGGCGGCCATCGCCAACACGCAGCTTCGCACGATCGACGCGGAGCGAGGCCAGGCGATCCAGCAGGCCTGCCGGCGCATGCTCGACGAGCCGGACCGCTGGCGCGGGCAGTTCGTAGTGGACGCCTTCCAGGCGGGCGCCGGCACGAGCTTTCACATGAACGTGAACGAGGTGGTGACGAACCTGGCGCTGGAACTGCTGGGCGAGGTCCGCGGCGACTACAAGCGCCTCAGCCCCAACGACCACGTCAACTTCGGGCAGTCCACCAACGACACCGTGCCGACGGTGATCCACGTCACCGCGCTCAAGCTCGGGCGGAGGCTGGTGGCGGTCGTCGAGAAGCTGGCCGATGCCTTCGACGCGAAGGCCGCCGAGTTCCGCGACGTCATCAAGTCCGGCCGGACGCACCTCCAGGACGCCGTGCCAATCACGGTCGGCCAGGAGTTCCGCGGCTACGCGGCCGCGCTGCGGCAGTCGGCGAGCCTCATCCAACAGGCGACGTTGCCGCTGGAGGAGCTGTGCCTGGGCGGGTCAGCCGTGGGCACCGGCATGAACACGCACCCGCAATACCGCGAACTGGCCATCGCGGAACTGGCCAGGATCACCGCCCTGCCCTTGAAGCCGGCGGCGGACCCCCGCCGCGCGATGCAGTCCATGCTGCCGGTTTCGACGTTCCATGGCTCGCTGCGGAACCTGGCGTTGGAGCTGACGCGGATCGCCAACGACCTTCGGCTGATGGTCAGCGGCCCGACGACCGGGTTCGACGAGATCATGCTGCCGGCCGTCCAGCCGGGCAGCTCGATCATGCCCGGCAAGGTAAACCCGGTGATGGCGGAATGCCTGAACATGCTGTGCTTCGAAGTCATCGGCAACGACACAGCCGTGGGCATGGCCGTGCAGGCTGGGCAGCTCGAACTGAACG
>JAQTVL010000339.1 GCA_028706835.1 Phycisphaerae bacterium
ACGACACGCTCGCCCCGCTGGCCCGACGGTTCGACATTCCCTTCCACGTCGTCAGCCACGAGGGGATCGAGCGGGCGGAGCACGAGGCCCGCGTGCGGGCGGTGCTGGATAAGGAAAAGCTGTCGCCGGAGTACCTGGTGCTGGCGAAATACATGCGGGTGCTCAGTGCGGATTTCGTGCGGGCGTACGAGCGGCGGATCGTCAATATCCACCATTCGTTCCTGCCGGCGTTCGCCGGGGCCAACCCGTATCGCCAGGCGTTTGACCGCGGCGTGAAGATCATCGGCGCGACCGCCCACTTCGTGACGCCCGACCTCGACGGGGGCCCGATCATCGCCCAGGACGTGATTCCCGTCGACCACACGCACGCCGCCGCCGACATGGCCGACGCCGGCCGGGACGTGGAGAAACTGGTCCTGGCCAAGGCCCTCCGCCTCGTCCTGGAAGACCGCGTCTTCGTCAGCGGAAACCGGACGATCATCTTCGATTGAAACGATGAAGCGGAGAATCGTAGATTACCGAACTTCACTTCGCCACGGGCTCAGTTTTCCGCCTGTTCCTAGAAACTGCCAGTCGATCACTTCGTACTGTTCCTGAGCGTCGTCGAAGGTTTTTACATAATCTGACGAGACTGTGACTTTGAAGCGAATTGGGATGCTCTTGTCCGGTTTGTCTTCCTTGGTCAAAACATTGACGATGTCATCGCCGAGGGTACGCTGCTGATAGAGCCACGCCCAGGAACCTGCGTTGCCCCTGGCGTCAACAGCGCGAAACCTCAATGCGTAATGTGTCTTCTTCGCGTCGCGGTAGCCAAAGTTGTAGTAATCACTCATCTCAACTATGCCGGTGATGATGAACGGCTTATTCAGATAAGTTTGTGGTTTGGCTTTTACCAGGGTCAGACTTGTCTCATCCCCAACTGGCTTAACACCCTCGTCCTTTCCCCAAAGGAGATTCCATCCCCATGCTTCTCTGTATACCCGCAGTTTCTCCTGGCGTTCGACTCGCATGGCCTCTGCCTCTGCGGCCTTCACTTGGCGCTCTGCGGCAACTGCCCGCTCGAGCAGCGTCTCCAATCGCTTCACGTTGTTCCTGGCTCGAGCAAGTTCTTGATCTGCTTCCTCCATGCGTTTCACCGCTGCGTCGAGTTCGTTCTTTGCGTTGAGCCGTTGGGTTGCCGCAGCGAGGCGTTCAGCGTCCGGGGCTACGGCCAGTTTCGCGGTGGCCGCATCGAGTTGACTTGCCAATTCCTGATACTCAGCCGAAAGCTTCACGCGTTCCATGAAACCCGCCCTGGCGGCAATCAGATTGCTGGAAGCCACAGCCAACCTTGACCGCAGGACGTCCGCAGATGGCCCTTGGGGTTGCGACGTGGGGTCGGCCGAGAGGGCGGAAACCGACAGAAAGAAGATGGCGTATGGGGCTATGCGCATTCTGACCTCCCTCGATGACATGACAATAGTCAAAGTAGCGGTCGCGTCGGTGTGTGTCAACCCCTGTCAGCCGGTGGCGTCTGGAATCACGGCGGTCCTTGCAGTGAGCATTTCCCCGTCTGCTCTGTCCGCGAAACCGGCACGCCCGCTGCCGTCCGGTTGCCCTCGATGATTACGTCGGTCGAATTGTCCAGCCAGATAGCGGCGTCGGCGTCGCTGAAGCGGTTGAACGCGACCAGCGTGCCGAGGTCGCGGATCAGCGAGATCGGCCTCGGGGCGGGCCAACTCAGCGTGTTGTGCGTGATGCTGTTGCCGAGGAACAGCCGGCCGCCGAGCAGTTCGCCGTCGCCGATGCGATTGCAGCCGATGCCGGCGGAGGACTTGTCGTCCGGCCTGGGCTTGTCGTTCGGCCAACTCAGGGAGATCGTGTTGTGGCTGATGTCGTTGCCGGCGCATGGGCCCTGCGGGCTGTCGGGCCTGGCCAAGCCGACGCAGCCGATGGTGATGCCGTACTGCCGCGTGGTGATCGTGTTGTTGGCGATCTGGTTGCACCAGCCCGCGCCCCACAGGCCAATGGCCGTCGCGTTGCCCATGCCGGAAACCATGCCCGCGTTGTCCAGCGTGTTGCCGGTGATCGTGTTGAAGAAGCAGCCGGCGGCGATCCACACGCGATCGCCCTTGGCGACGGCGGGCGGCTGGGTGGTCGATGCACGGGCGATCTCGACCCAGCCGGCATCGCCGTCCACGCCGCTGGCGATCACCTCGACCAGAGTCGCGGTCGCCCGGCCGGTGAGCACGCCGACGAAGTAATGGTCCGCCCAGCCGGCGGCGTAGGCCTTGCCCGGATTGGCCGGCTCGTCGAAGGTCAGCCGCAGTCGCCCCTCGCATGGCTCGACGGCGCGGGCCGTCGCCACGCAGCGCACCTGGTTTTGGGCGGCTTTGACGGCCGGCGTCTCGCCCATGCTGTTGTCGTAGCAGATGCCCTCCTCGCGGAACCGGCGAATGACGTTGCCGGTGATCGTGTTGTGCGCGAATAGCGTGTGTGGCCAGTGGGCCGGGTGGCCCGCCTGCGTGTGGCAGGTGATGCCCTGGAGGCAGTTCTCGACGTAGTTGTTGGCGATGACGTTATGCCGCCCGCCATGGAACAGGATCCCCTGGTTCGGGTGCAGGATCGTGTTGCCGCGAATCTGAGACAGCGTCACCGCGTTCATTGCCACCGCGTCGTAGAACTTCTCCGTGGGGCTGTGGTTCTCCCACTGGTTCGACTCGAAGACCACGTGCGAGACTTCGTTGGCGATCAGCGCCGCGCCGTGCAGCTTCTCGAATCGGCAGCCGGTGATGCGGGCGTCCATTCGGCGGACGACGCCCGGCTGGGTCGTCGCGGCGATGACGCAGCCGCCATGACCGAATCCCGGCGAGCAGGTGAAGCGCACGTCGCGGACGGTGCAGCGTTCGGCGAGCGTCAGCCCTGCGTATCGGGCGGTGATGTGGATCGTGCCCGGGCCGGCGATGGTCGTGTCCGGCGGAACGGGGATGAACCCGCTGATCGTGACGGTGAACCCGCCGGGTAGGGCGACCTCGCGGTGGTCGGCGACGAAGCGGGCGAAGGCCTGCGTCTCGTCGCCGCTGCCTTTGAGCTGCGAGGAGACGTCCGTGGCGAGGGCGGCGGTCGCGACGAAGAGGAGGGCGAGCGCACACAAGTGAGAAGCATACGTCCGCGCGGAATGAACCAATCGCGGACCTTCGGTCCTGCGGCTAAACATGGGAGGGTTCTCCATGGGTCAGAGCTAGAAGTTCTCGCCGAAGAGATACGCGCGGCTGAACCGGTCGGCGATCTGGCGGTTGCCGAACACCAGGGGCAGCAGGAACGCCAGCCGCGTGTTCGGGCTGCGCAGACAGTCCGACAACTTGCTGCGCCAGCGGGCGCCGAACTGGCTGATCACGTCCTGCGGCCGGGCGTCGGCCAGCGCCTTCTCCGCGACGGCTGCGGCCACCAGGCCGGCGTGGAACACCGGATACAGCCATTGGCCGGACAATGCCGACACGAACCCGCCGGCCAGCCCCGTCGCCAGCGAGCGTTTGCCGACGTGCGATTCGAGTTCCAATGCGGTAGCCACGGGCATCTGCCAGGTCTGCACGGGGGATACTGGCTGATTCACCTCGCGCGGCAGGGCGTTGATGGCCCGCAGTTCGGTCAGCGCCGCCGCCATCACGTCGGCGGGATCGAGCGACGATCGGCCGTTGGTCGGCTTGCCTGCCAGCAGCCCAACCGCGACGCTGTTCGTGCGAGGCATGATCCAGGCATGGCCGTCGTGGCCGGTCGGGGAAGTGAGTTCGCCCAGTTCGCCGGACAATGTGTTGAGTTGCCACACCGTGACGATGCGACGGCTCTTTCCGAACAGTTCGTTCAGCCTTGCCGGCGACGCCGCGAATGTCTGGCCGAAGCACGGGAACAGCCGACCGGTCATCCACTGGTGGCGGAAACCGAGCCCGTCCGCCTGGTCGGACAGGATCGTCTCCGGGTCGGTGAGCAGGGCAAGCCGGCTGTCGCATTGCCCGCCGGGCCAGACGGCGTGGACGGCGTGATCGTCCGCGGCGAACCGTGGCGTGCCGGCGGTGCGGACGATCTGAACGCCCGCATCGCGACACAGCGCGAGCAGTCCCTTGAGCAGTTTCGGCCCGTCGCACAGGTAGCCGCTGACGCCCCGGTTCGAGAACTCCGCCTGTCGGCCGTCGCCGGCGGTCATGACCGACAGCCCGCGGAACGAGCCGTCGGTCAGCTTGGCCAATCGCGGCTTGAGCGCCGGCAGCAGCGTGGTGACGGCCGGGTTGAGGAACGCATAGCTGGCGGCGACGATGTCGCCGGCGTGCCGCGGGTCGGTGAGCACCAGGCCGATCGTGGGCGGCTTGCGGCGCTTGACGACGGGCAGGCTTGCGGCGGCAAACGCGGTGGCCGCGGCGCAGACGCCCCCGCCGATGATCATCAGGTCGCACGTGGTGGTAGTTTTGGCCATGCGGAAAAGTGCTCAGCAGTCAGCGTTCGGTGAACCTATTTCACCTTCAAGATCGCGTACAACGCCCGTTCAGCCATGTCGAATTTTTCCTGGCTCTGGCGCAGGTTGTCAAGCAGCTCGCGGTAGTGCGGATCGTCGCCCTTGAGCTGGTCGCCCTTGAGCTTAACGAGCTCCGACAGTCGGGTCGAGGCGTCCCGCAGGCAGGACGCGCCCTCGGCGTAGGCGCGGGCGGCCGCCATCACGTTCGATGCGTTCTCCTCGCCCGGCTTGGGCGTGTAGAGCAGCCGCCAGGGCTCCCGGCGGATTTCGCCCATGCCCGCCGCCATCTGCTCGGAGGCCTCGCGAAGGTTCGCGAAGGTGTCGTTCAGGCCGTCGCGGTTGGTGTTCAGAATGTCGCGGGCGGTGCCGGTGAACTGGCGGATGCTCTCGGCCGACTCCTTCACCTTGGCGAGGGCGTCGTTCAACTGCTTCATGGCGGCCTGCACGTTCTCCAGTTGCTGTTTCGTGCCGGCATCCAGCGTGCCGGACACGCCGTTGATCTTCCTGATCGTGTCGGCGATCACCGGCGCCTGCTTCTCCAGCAGGTCATGCACGTCGCCCACGGTATTGTCGATCTTGTCAAGCGTGGCCGGCACCTTGGCGTTCATCGCCGCCACCAGCCTCGCGCCGGAGTCGCTCATCTTCTGAATGCTTCCCAGGCTGCCGTCCACCTTCGGCAGCATGGTCGATTGAATCTGGCAGAGCATGTCGCTCAGTGTGCCCGCAGCCGCACTGATCGACTGGATCGTCTGCTGGAGCTGCGTCCGCTGCTCCGGCCCGAAGCCCAGCGTCTTGCTCATGTCGGCAATGAGCTGGTTCGGCGACTCGCTGCCGTAGATCGGATG
>JAQTVL010000005.1 GCA_028706835.1 Phycisphaerae bacterium
ACCAGCAAGAGGCATCGACTTGTGTTGGGAGTCCGCATGTTGCTCCGCATATCTTACGGTTTCGCCGGCCGGGTCGTCGGCGTCGTGCCTGCCGCATCGGGTTGGCTGGCCGACCCCGGCTGCTCCGGCTTCTTGCCCTCGTCCGACGCCTTGTAACCGATCTCCTCAAACTTGGCCGGGCGGTCGCCGCCGTATCGTGCCTCAATCTTGAGGATCTTGCCGGCGAAGAACTTGTCAAACAGCGCCCGCGACGGGCTGAAGTAGATCTCCGGAACCCCGTGCGGGTGATACACCGGCAGCGTCATGTTCGAGCCGTGCTCGCCGGTCGCCCCGAGGAAGTTCTTCGACGCGAACCGCCCGCCAGCCAGTTCCAGCATCACCTCTTCGTTGTCCAGCAGGTTGGTGCTGTACTGGTCGAGGTTCTTGTCGGACCAGTCGATCAGGTCGAACTCGTGCGTCCCGGCGGCGCTGTTCCGGTAGCGGAAATACATGCGGAAGTGCAGCGGGGCATACGACACGAACGTGACGCGCACCTTGAAGCCGCTGAGCATGTCGCGGTTGATCGGCTGGAGATAACGCAGCATCTGAACCGACGCCGGCGTCGGCCCCGGGGGCGGCGCCTCGCCCTGCTTCAAAGGCGGCGGCGTCCTGCCTTCCTTCATCAGATGGACGATCACCGCCATCTTCCCTGCCTGCCGGCCGAACCACGTGCTTTCGTAAAGCGGGATCATCTCCCACTTGATCACGTTGTTGCCCGGGTAGTCGATGAAGCCGAGGAACGGCGAACAGTACAGGAACTCGCGGATGTCGTCCACGTGGTACACCGCGACGGACTCGCGCGACGCCCCGGCCCCGGCGCGAACCTCGTGGCTGGTCAGCGTCACGCCCTTGCCCATCCGCTTGATCCGCTCCACCGCCGCCGGCTTCTCCAGCAGCGACAGGAGGTCGGTCGGCTGGGTCGTCGCCTTGTCGGCCTTGGCGCTGTCCGCCAGGTCCAGCAACTGCTTGCTGAACTGGATGCGTTCGGTGACCGTGGCGCTGCCGTCCTGAGCCAACTCGATTCGCGTCTCGACCTGGAGGCAGCCAGCCAGGCACGCCGCCAAAGCAATCAGCAAGAAGCATCGGATTGTCACGTTCAGTCGCATCAGGCCTCAAACCCTCCTATCCGCCGGTCGCAGGCCGGGTCGTCGCGGGCTTGACGTCCACGCCGGTGTAGCCGATTTCCTCGAACTTGGCCGGCACGTTGCCCTTGCCGTGGTGAAACAGCGTCTTGCCCTCAAAAAACCGCTTGAACAGCGGCATCGACGGGCGGAAATACACCACGCCCCGGCCGTGCATCACCGGCAACGTCGGGTTGTTGGTCCAGCCGCCCAGATGATCCCACACGACCGGCGAGTTCAGCCGGCCCCGCAGCATGTCCAGCATGATCTCCTCGTTGTCCAGCCACGGGAAACCGTACTTGTCGTTGTTCTGGTCCGGGGCGAAGTCGACCAGGTCAACCTTCTTCGTCGCCGAACTCGCCCCGCGCCAGCCGAACGACGCCTTCAACACTGGCGCGTAGCTCTCAAACGTCACTTTCAGCCGGAACTGTTTGAGCAAGTCGCCGAACACCGGCCGAAGCTCCCGGACCATCTGCACTTCGCGCGGCGACGGCGGCGGGTCCGGCTGGGTCTTCGGCACGGTCGGTTTCACCGCTCGCGGATCGGGCATGGTCTGGAAATCGACGCCCATCCATCCGCCAATATGTTCCCACGAGCTTCCGTCCCGCAGCGGGGCGGCAAATCTTGTCTTGAGCGCCACCGAGTGCTGCGCCCCGTCCTGCGGCAGGAATGGCGAGACATAGATGAACTTGTCGAGGTCGTTCACCCTGTACACCGCGATCGACTCGCGCGACGCCCGATCGCCTTCCTGCACCTTGTGGCTGACCAGCGTTACACCCTCGCCCATCCACTTGATCCGTTCCTCGGCCCCGGCCTTCGACAGCATCGGCTCAAGCTGCGGCGCCTTCGTGTCGTCCAGGTCGAGCAGCGCCTGGCTGAAGCACACCCGCTCCGTGACGACCGCGCTGCCATCCTGCTGGAGCACGATGCTCACGTCGATCTGGAGGCAGCCCGCCAGCGGCAGAGCCAGGAGCAGCCAGAGGGTTTTGTGCGTCAGCAATCGCATGGGTTTCCGGTTCGAGAATACCTCGTTCGGCACTTCCTACCTCAGCACGCGGGCGGAGCCCCAGTTCGCCACGTCGCCGAGGTCCAGGTCGCCGGCGTTGGTCACTTCGAGCGTCAACTGCTTCACGCCCTTGACCGGGACGGCGACCTCGACGGGCTTGCCGGCCGTCTGGCCCTCGGTCTGGGTCGTTGAGCCCGCGGCGGCGGAGCCGCGGATGACCGGGCTCTTGTAGAGTTCCTTGCCGTCGCCGAGCACTCGGAATATCACGCTGCCGCGTTCGCCCATTCGCGTCGCGATGCCGATGTCCGAGCGGAATTCGTTGAACTTGCCGTTCAGGTCGAACGTCAGTTCGCTGTCGGCATGAACCCCGATGCCCCACGGATAGCGCTTGCCCGCGACCGAGATCGGGTCGCCCTGGCAACTGCGGTCCATGCGGTACGGCTGCGGCGGCGCGAGCACGGTGCTCTCCTTCACGCTCACCGGCGTCAGTTGCGACAGGTACTGCACGCGCCCGCCGAGTATCTGGACCAGCGAAATCTCTTCCAGGTCCACGCTCAGCGGGCCCTTGACGTCCCAGATCGGCTGGAGCAGCCAGCGGCCGAGGTGAATCCGGCTGATGTGCCCCTGCACGCGGCTGTCGTCCCGGCCCCAGAGGCGGACCTGGACGTCGCCGGCCCAGGGCTGAACGGCGTCGCGGGCGATGTCGGCCATGCGGACGCCGGCGACATAGAGGATCTTCAGCGGCACCTGCTGGAGCAGGATTTCGTGGTCGAGGGTGAAGCTGGCCAACTCGAACTTGCGGGCCACGCCGGGATAGGACGAGCCGCGGCTGTCCAGGGTGATGTCCACCGGGCGGGTCATCTTCACCGCCTCCGGCAGAATGACGCCCGTCTTCTCGTCGCGCATGGCCGGGAACACCAGGCCCGCGACCCAGGCGGTGTCGCTCTCGACGAGTTCCTCCGCCTTGCGCCCGCTGAAACCGGCCAGCGGCAGCGCCACGAAGCCCTTCACGCGCGACAGGTCGAACGCGATCCGCCCTGCCATCGCCGTCTGCAATTGGACCATGTTGCCGGCATTGCCCTGGATCTGGCCGCGGAGGCTGCCGCCGTTGACGAAGCGGAATTCCTGCGTGCCGCTCTGGATGAGCAGCGGGTTCCGCCCGAGGAAGCGCACGGCGATGATCTCCTCCATCGGGACCTTCTTCTCATCGCCGGTGGGCAGCATGATGCTGACCACCTTGTCCGCGCTGACGCCCTTGACCAGGCCGTAGATGCGCGAATTGTCGTAGAGCCAGATTTCCTCGGCCAGTAACGCCGGCGACAAGAACAGGACCGCCAGCATCGCGCTCACCAGCAGTTTTGATTTCCGAGTCATATCTTTTCCTCGTGCGGCAAACGCCCTTGCGGGCTCAATCGCGGACCTTCCCGACTCGTTTCACTCGCGCCGGACAGGTCGGTCCCGCGGCCAAACAATCACACGTCATTCCGGCGGCTTATCTTCCGGGATGAACGACCGGTAATACGCGGTCAACAGGCTGCGATACTGGGTCGGGAACTTCTTGTCCAACTGGGACAACTGTCGACGCATGCGGGCGATCATCTCGGGCGACAGCCCGCTGCGTTCCAAGCCCGCGGTCAGGGTCTTCGCCGAGTTCTCCCGATCAATGTCGCCCTGCGTCGTCGCCTTCGGCGGGGGCGGCGGCGGGGGCGGCGGCGGACGAACGAACTCGTCCAGCGCCTCGCGCAAGCTCAGCAGGGCCGACAGGATCGACCGCTCGGAGGCCTGGAGCTCGGTCAACTGCCGCTCGGTCAACTTGCCCTCGGCAATCGGCTGAACGTAGCTCGCGAGTTTCAGGTTCGCCAGGCCCGGTGCGCCTGTCTGGGCGACGCGCGGCGCGACCTCGGTCGACATGGCTCCGGCGACCGCCACGGTTGCGTCGATCAGTCCCGCCACGGTCTTCTGGCCGGCGGCGGCCCGGGCGCGGTTGGTCTTTTCGAACTCGGCCATCAACCCCTCGGCCGGCTGGGTGCTGGCGAACCGGGCAAGCTTGCGGTCGATATCGGCCTGGAGCACCACGGCGTGGTTCAGCCGGGCGATCATCGCCACGACCGCATCCAGGTCTTTCTCGCGGAATACATAGGGCCGGCCGAACGCATCCTTGCCGCCCTTCTTCTCGTTGGCGGACACCTCGATCGCCCGCTCGCGGGCGATCAGTTGCAGCATGTCGTTCAGGGTGCTGATGGAGTCGGACTGGCACTGCTGGTGCCGGGGGGCGATGTTCTTGGCGGCGATGAGTTTCTCGTACTGGGTGAACTCCTCCCGCTCCGAAACGAGCAACCCCTTGACGACGTCGGCCTTGGCCTTGTCGGCCCAGTCGATCGCGCTGTCGAGCCCGCTCTTGGAGGCCAGGTCCTGCCGCTCGACCAGCATCGACAGCTTGAGGAAGACGAACCGCGGCATCTCAACAGACGTGCAGTTGCCGGCGAGGTAGCGGACGCGGGCCAGGACGTTGTCCTGGAGTTCCGCGGCGTTGCGAATCGCGGCCACGAGCATGGTGTTCGGCGGCGGCGGCTCCCAGCCCTTCTCGGTGTCCATTCTGGTGGTGGATACGACGATGACCTCGTCGCCTCGCTGCTTCGCCTTCTCCTTCTCCCACTTTATGGCGAGCAGTTCCGGATCGAATTCCTCTTCGCCCTGGACCGGATCCGTCAGCGCCAGCTTTGGCTCGGTGTCGACCTTCTTGCCGGCCTCGACCAGCCCGCCCTCGCAGAACCGCAGTGTCCGCACGACCTTTTGCAGGTCGGGCAGGACGTCGGCTACCTGGTTGTTCTCGATCATCATGGCGGCCTTCTTCAGGTCGTCATTGATCCGCCGGTCACGCAGCAGTTTCCACGCCACCCACAGCGGCTCGTAGATGCTCTTCCGCTTGAGCATCTGAGCGCGAAACAGCATGCCGGCGAACTGGTTCTCCAGGCCGGTCTCCGTGTCGTGAACGGCCTTCTGCTGCTTGCCCAGCGTCATCAGCTTGTCGAGGTCCTGATCGGACAGGTCCTCGCGCTCCTTGCCGATGAACAGCGGGGCGATCTCCTCGGCCTTCTTGGTGACTTCCTGCTGCTGCTCGACCATCAGCGTGGTCGTCACGGTGGCGATCTGGAGATCGCTCCAGTCATAGAGCTGGGCGAGCACTCGCTCCAGGATCAGCACCGACATCTTCTGCGGGTCCTTGAACTTGTTCAGTTCGCCCTGCCGCAACGCAAGCAGGCGGGCCATGTCGGCGTCGGCGGCCGTCTTCGGCCTGGCCGCGATCAGGCCCTCGCTGATCGCCTTGTGCTGCACGTCGATCAGCTCGTTAATGAGTTCGGAGATGGGCTTGAGCCGGCCGGCCATGAACTCGCGGGCCATCTGATTCCGCTCGTACTGCTCGGTGAGCTTTCGCAGGTGGACTCGCATCTGCCGGGCGGCCTTGATGGCGGCGTCCTGGCGGTCGAGCATGTCGTGCCAGATCGGATCGCCCTCGGCGCCGGTGCCCTTCTTCAGGTAGCTCAGCCCGTTGTTGTAAGCCCGCAACTGAGCCAGCCAGGCCAGCCGCGTCTCGCCCAGCAGGCCCTTGCTCTGCTCGAGCACTTCGAGGTGGAACTCGGTCGGCTTGACCAGGCGAATCTTGGCCTGGGTCGATTCCGTGAGCCCCCGGCCGGGCAGCGGGTTGACGTCCTTGACCCGCACGAAGCAGGTGAGCGTGCCGGCGTCGGGGATGCTGGTCTTCCGCAGCGGCCAGGTGAAGCGGCCGCCGCTCTTGCGGCCTTTCTGGGCGATCGGGCCGGTGATCTGGTCGGTGAGCAGGACCTCCTTGCCCTCGTCCATGGTGTAGATGAATTCCACCTTGGACAGCCCGAAATCGTCGCTCGCCTCGAAGGCGCACTCCACCGACGCCTTGTTGGTCTGGACCAGGTCGGTGTTCGGGCTGATCAGCTTGACCTTGGGCGGCTGGTCGCGATCGACCATGATGTCGATGCGCTCTTCCTTGGCCTGGCGGAAGCCGTGCTCCTCGACGAGGTCGATGGTGTAGCTGCAATTGTCTCGAAGCACGAACGTGCGTTCGAAGGTCTTATTGGTGCTGTCGGTGAACTTGAGGTCCTCCTTGGGCAGGTCCGGCTGGCTTTGGGGCGATTCCTCGCCCGGCGTCTTCTTAATCACCGGCACGAGCAGCGCCTGCTTGAGCGGCATCGAGCACTCGAACCGCACCTTCACCTCCGTGCCTTCCAGGCCGCGAAGTTGGTTGCTCTCCTCGGTGCGGTTCGGGATGCCGGCGTAGATGGGGAAGGTGTAGGACGCAATAACTTTCTTGATATAGGGCTTTTCGGTTAGGTCGACGGCGTAAACGTCCGTTTCGTAGTCGCCGCCCTTGACGTAGAACGCGAACGGCTCGCTCACCCGCTCGAACTTGTAGCCGATGAACCCGTTGTTGCCCACCGACAGCGGGATCGGCTCATACTTGCCGTGGCTCTTGCTCTTGAGGAACAGCGTGACGCGATCGGGCACTTCTCCGGTCACCCGACCTTCGATGGTCTGCGATTCCAGCATCGGCACGGCCTTGGGCACGTTGGCCAGGTCGATGGTCGTGCGGTGCGGCCAGCGAAGCGTGGAGAACGGGTTGAACAGACGAGTGGCGCCCACCGCGAGGTAGACCCGGGTGGCCGGGATCGCCGCAAAGATGGCCAGCACCGCCACGGCAATGCCCGCGTAACGCAGCCAGCGACCGGCCACGCCCCGCTTCATCGTTCCGGAAAGCTGCACGCGCTCGGTCAGGCCGCCCAGTTCGGCGATGGCCGCCGCCACGAGATCCTTGCCGGTCGCCGATTGCGTTTCCTGAATCTGCTCCGGCGACTGCGTCAGTTCGTACAGGTCCAGCAACATCGCCTGGTCGGCCGGCAGCACCGAGTCGACGTAGCTGAGCACCTCGGTGTCGGTCCACTTCTTGCGGAGCGGCACCAGCAGCGTCCACCACACGGCCGCCCCCACCGCGCCGAGGTAGACCAGCAAGAGCACGGCGCGCGTCGGCCGGCCCAGGTGGACCCACCAGTCCGCCGACAGGAAACCCGCCAGCAGGACAATGCCGAGCAAGACCGCCCGGGCCAGGCCCGCCTGTAACAGCAAGCCCTTCAGCCGGGTCCGGAACGAACCGCAAATCTGGTTGAGTCGTTTGTTATCCACGTGACATTCCCTCTGCTCACCGCTCAAAGATGGGCAGGTAGCCCAGGGGCGACTGCAACACGATCAGTGACATCGCCGTCGTGTACACAGTGTTGTCATACTCGTCCCAGAACTCGCCGTCCTTCCGCTGCATGGCTGCGAGCACCTGGGACGCCTTCTGGAACCACGGAACGAACCCGCGCTGCTTGCCCGGGGTCGTGTCGTAATAGTCGCCGCACATATACATCGCCAGGCTGGCGTAAAACGCGCCGAACACGAAATACCGCCGGGCCTTGAGGTCCTCGATGCTGTAGCGGTTGTAGTCGTAGGCGATCCGGTCGCGGGCGGGGTTGACCAGCGGGTGCGACAGCGAGCCGTTGTTGCACAGCGCGATCACGCCCGTGCCGCCGAGGCTCGGCTCGGCGTAGATGCCGAACGTGCGATACCGGAACGTCCCGTCCGGCATCGCGCACTTCTCCACATACGACACGCCCTTGGCCACCGCGTCCGCCGACACCGTGAACCCGGCCTTCTTCGCCGTCCGCAACACCCACAGCACGTTCGCGGTCACGGACATATCGCTGTGGCCTTCGCGGCTGAAGTCGTATCGCCACCCGCCGTCGAGCTTCTGGCTGCGGGCGATCGCCTGGATCGACCGGGCGATCACGTCGCGAACCTCGGGGTGAGTGGGCATGTCGCCGTAGGCGTAAAGCAGTGCGAGCGTCGAGAATGCGTTCTCATAACCGGGCCCCAGCGGATTGCTGCCCTTGCCCGCGATGACGCCGGAGGTCTGCACGTTCTTGAGCAGGAATTCCATCCCGCGATCGACCACCTTGCCGTACTTGCCCACGCGCGGCCGGCTGCCCTCGGACATGAACGCCAACAGGGCAAACGCGGTCACGCCGGTGTTGGATGAGAACTGCGTGTCGGAGAACCCGCCGTCCGCCTCCTGCTTGCCGGCCATGTATCCAAGCGCCTTCTCGGTCATCTCGCGGACCTTCGGCGTGAGCAGATCGTAAGCCATGGTGCCTCGCTCCGCCGGGCGCGGCAGAACCAGGAACGCCGGGTCGTTGCCGGGGAACAGGGCGCCCTTGGCCTTGTCGCGGGCGGCCAGCAGGCGAGCGGTCATCTCGTCCTCGCTGGTGGTCGGCTGGCTGGCCGCGATCTTGCCGGCAGCCAGGTCGGCGCGGTATTTCGCCTCCGCGGCCTTGTCGGCTTTGGCCTTGTCCTCGGCGGCCTTGTCCCTTCGCTGGGCCAGGGCCGGTGCGACCAGGGCGGCGAGCAATAGCCCGGCCAGGCCGACCAGAACGAGCGTCCATTTGCGTTTCACGTCCGGATGGTTCATAGCAGACCCCACCACTTTCTCAGGCTCCATTCCGCGGAGACCAGCACCAGGAAGATCAGTAAGAAGGTCAGTCCGTCCCAGATGTCGATCGGGTCGCGTCGCGTGATCACCTTCGGATCAGCCGGGATCTCGTCGATCAGCGACTCCAGTTTGGACATGTTGTGGTAGTCGAAATGCTTGCCCCCGGTGGCCTCGGACAACTGCTTCATGGTCTCGATGTCGGCGCTGGTGTCCATCGCCTCCAGCGACTGGTGCTGCACCTGGAAGTTGCACTCGACCTTGAACAGGTCCTTGGCCTCGCTGTCGGAGGCCTGGTGCCGGGCCACGACCGTCATGGTCCCGACGCGCTTGCTCTGGAAGTTGCCGGTGAAGGCCGCCTGGCCGTCCACCGCCCGCTGCAGCTCGACCATGTGCTCTTCTTTCTGCGGGGTGACGACCTTGGCGTAGAGCTTGACGTTCTGCAACTGGTTGTCCAGCGCCGGATCGAGGATGCGAAGCTGAATCGCGACATTCTGGCCGGGAGCGTAGCTCCGCCGGTCGGTCGCCAGCGACACCTGCTGCTGAGTGCCGCTTAACTTGGCCTCGCCGAGGTAGCGGATCGTCCGCGTCCAGAACCGGTCGTAGTCGTAACTCTCATACGGGTAGCGCCACAGCCACAGGCTGTCCAGCCCGCAATAGAACACCGAGCCCTCGCCGTAGCGATGCACGGCCATAAGGCACTCGCCGGCTGGGGCCCCCGCCCCGCCAGCCGTCTGCATCAGCACGACCGCCTTGGGCATCGCCTTGACCACCGGGTGATACCAGTAGAACTGCGGGAAGGTCCCCCAGATCTCCTCGTTCTTCTTCTCGTCGCCGCTGACCCGCATGATCGGGTGGTCGCGGCCGACCTTCGTCCGCTCGGCCCGGAACGGCCGGTCGTAAAACCGCTCGCTCTCCAGGGGCCGGTTCTTATCGATCTCGACAGGCAGCATCAGGCGAAGCTTCGCGGCATGGACCTGGAGCAGCTTAGCTAGGCCCTGGCTTCGGCCGCCCATCACCATCAGCCCGCCGCCCTTGGCGACCATCTCTTCCAGTCCGGCGATCTGTTGCACGGTCAAAGGATGCGTGTTGAACCCGTTCGGATCGACGTCCAGCAACATCGCCACGTCGTACTTCCGCCACTCGGCCGTGGACTGCGGCAGCCGTTCGATGTTCTCGTTGCCCTGCTGAATGTAGTCGACGTCCGCTGACTGAAGGTAGCACGACAGGATGACCACCGGGTCCCGCAGCAGCGCGGGAACCATGTAGATGTATTCGCGGCTGGGCTCGCCGGCGATCAGCAGCACCTTCAAGTTCCGCTTGGCCACCTTGACGGAAACGACGGCGGTGTTGTTGTCCGTGTTGACCTCGTCAGCCACCACCGGCAGGACCGCCCGGAACACCCGGTCGCCCAGAGTCTCGGGGATGCAGGAGATCGGAATCGTCTGCTGGCCTCGGGTCAGGCGAAGTTTTCGCCGGGCGACCTCGGTGAATATCTTCTTGATATCCTCCGGGGTGTTGGCCTTCTTGAACGCCTCGGCGTCCGCCTCGTAGAGCGTCAGTTCTGTGTTCAGGATGTCGTCGATCTGGTTGGTGATCTTGACCTGGAAGCTGAGCACGTCGCCGAGGCTCGCCTCCGCGGGGCAGTTGAAGTCGTCGATCCGCAGGTCGCGCAACGCGTTCTCGCTGCCCATGACGACCGTGTGGATCGGCACATGCACCCGGTCGCTGCGAGCCAACTCGACCAGTTCGGACAGCAGGGCCCAGTTCTTCTGCTTATCGGTCGTGTCGCCCGTGCCGGTCGTCGACCGCCCGTCGGTGATCAGGATCAGGCCGGACACCTTGCTGTCGCCCATCCCGCTCAGGGCCTTGATGCCGGCGGCCTTGATGTCGGTCATGCTCCCGGTGGCCGAGTCCGGCTTGCCCTCGATGTCGGGGAACATCTTGGCGGCCTTGTCGACCTCCCGTCCGCCCTTTTCGCCACGGGCGTCAATCGAGGTGACCAGTTTCAGGTCGTGCGAGAACTTGTAGACCTTCAGGTCGTGCTTGCGGGCGAGGGGGCCGGCCAGTTTGTCCAGGGCGATCTTCGCGGATTCGTATCGCGACTGCCTGGCGGTTTCGCACAGCGGGTTCTCGCGGGCATCGTCGAACGACATGCTCTGCGAGCCGTCGATGAGGATCGGCACCGCCGGAGCCTGGGTCCACCGCCGCGTCACAATCAGCGTCGGGCGGGCCAGCGCGAAGACGACCAGAATGGCCGCCGTAATTCGCAGCAGGCGGAGCAGCCAGACCTGCCGCCTCGTCAGGCGGCGCGTCTGCTTCGCCTCGCGGTAGTAGACGTAGCTGTAGAAGATGATCAGCCCGGCGGCCACCAACAGCAGGATGATGGCGACGCCCTCGCTGGCTAAAGTAGACAGTTTCACGTCACTATCTCTCCTCGACCGAGAATTCGCTTCGTCGACCCAGCACCCAATCCCGGAACTGGTTTGGGCGTCTGGCCAAAGCTACAAACTCGTCGCAAAAGTCCACACGATCGCTGAGGATATGCATTTCGGACGCCCCGACGCCGTCCTCCTCAGCAGTCTGGGCAACTCAACGACCTGCCTCGGGCTTGCGATCCGCCGTGCCGCCCGCCACACCAGCCGCCGTCTCCGGCAACACATCGCTGATCGCCTCGCTTCGGCGCCGGCCGAACCGCCAAGCCAGATAGGACTCGCCGGCCAACAGGGCCAGCAGCCCGACGAAGAACGCCACCGCCAATTCGATGACGGTGTGCAGGTCGGCCGCCAGGTCCTCAACCGCCTGGTCGCGGTCGACCCATCGCATATTGGACAGCGAATACGCCTGCTTGAACTCGGATTCATTCAGCCGGCTCAGGTCCGCCTCGGTGGAACCCTGGTTCACGACGAATCGCCGGCGGGGAACCACCTCCTGAATCCGCTCGACCACCTCGTACTTGCCGCGGAGCGCCGTCTGGTCGAACCGCACGCGGTATTCCACCGCGTTGGCTGGATCGGCCGCGTCCCCGGAGTCCGGCCGCGTCGAGGCCGGCTGGGTCGTCGTCAACCGGCCGACCACATACGGCTCGACTTCCACGGTGCTGTCATCTGGGCAGCGGAACGCGATCTTCTGGGAACTGACGTAGACCGGCTGGACGAATGGATCGTTCACCTCCAGGTTCACGCCGCGATCCGGGTTGCCCACCAGGTAGGTGAGGATTTCCTGGATCATGACGCTGTATTCCTGGACAGCCGGCAGGTAACTCCACTCGTCCCCGGCGGTGGTGGTGCACAGGATCACCTTGCCGTCGCCGAGCGGCTTCTCCACCATCAACGGAACACCGGTGCTCAGCTTGAGCATGACATTCGAGCCAGCCAGCGGCTTCTCGATGGCCATGCACTGCGACACGCCGGCGTCCTTGTCGCTGGCGATGCCGTAAAGATGGGTTAGAGCCGGGTGCTGCGAGAGATTGAATTGCGGGATCGGCTGGTCCGGCTGCGTGCCGGGCGCCGTGGGGCTCGGGGCCGGGTCCATGTCCGCGCCGCCGGCGGGGCCGATCAGTTTACACGGCAGCATCGACAGGCGCGGGACGGTGTTGAACATCAGCCGGTTGTAGTCGTACACGTTGACGTTCGGCCCGCAGAAGATGAGCAGTCCGCCGCCGTCGCGAACGCGGCGCTCGATCTTGCGAATGACCGGCTCGGTCAACTGGCCCGTCGCGGTCAGGACGATGGCGGCGTAGGAGTCGACGTTCTCATAGGCGACCTGGCCGGGGGGCACCACGTTGGCTGAGAAGTGCGACACGCGAGGCATGCCCGCGCGAATCGCCGGCGCGATGGCCTTGGCCAGGAAGCGGGAGTCGGCCTGGTCCGTGCCGGCGCGATCGTCGAGGATCAGCACCCGGTAGCTGTCGGGGACGGAGCAGAGGTAAAGCCGCTCGTTGTCGGCGGAGAAATCGTCGCCGCTGACGCTGACCTCGACCAGGTACTCCCCAGCCACCGGAAAGAGGTGCTTGAACTGAATGGTCTGCTCGCCGGTGAGCGTGATCTGCTGCGTGGCCATGTTCACGCCGTCCACGGAGAAACGGACGAGGGCGGGCTTGTCAGCCGGCACCTTGCCGATCGCGTCCAGCGTGACGGAGAACGTGACGGGCATCGACGCGGTGATCACGGTCGTGTCGGGCTGGAGGTCCTTGAGCACGAAGTTGAACGCCGGCTCGCCGCCGACGTCGACCAGGAAGGTCTCGCATCGGCTGCGCACGTCGCCCAACCCGATGCCGACGCGCTCGGCGCGTTCTTTCGGCTGCCAGGTCTGCTTCTGGAAATCGGAGAAGACGTAGAGCTCGGACTGCTCCCACTTCTGAGCCTCGATCTGCTTTCGCACCCACTCCAGGCCGTCGCTGATCGGGGCCGCGCCGTAGGTGGGCCGCAGCTCTTCGACCTGGTTGGCGGCAGCATCGAGGTTTTTGGTCGGGACGACGACTTCGCGGGCGTCGACGCCGACCGTGGCGACGGTGACGGTGGCCGAATTGTCGCGCGGCAGCTTGCGGATCAGGTTCGCCGCCTTCCGCGTGGCCGAGTGGAACGCGCTCTCCACGCCTACCTGCTGGTTCATGCTCGCGGTGGCGTCGAGCAGGATGACGATGTTGCGCTTCTGGCCGCCGATCCAGCCGCGCTGGATGATCGGCCTGGCCAGCGCCATGACCAGCGCGAAGATGCCGAGGCACCGGAGGATGAGGAGGATGCGGTCCTGGCGGCGGATCTTCTCCTGCTCTTTGTTGTTCAGCAGGAACCGCAAGGTCGGCAGTTCCACCTGCCGCTTGCGGCGCCGGAACAGCCATTCGATGATGAGGGGAATGGCCACCGCGAAGACAGCGGCCAGCATCCATGGGTTCTTGAAGATGGAGGGCATTACTCTCCTCTTTCTGCATTTCGTCTAGCCGGCCTGCATCTCCGGGCCGGCCACGCGGATAGCTGTCAGAACTTCAACACGCACGATTGGAAATGGTGTCGCTGTTTGGCGTGGAGAAATCCGTGACTATTCGGCGGGCCCGGACTGTACGCATCCGAACGCGGCGAGTCGCGGTCCATCCAGGGCCGGGAAGCCGTGTGCTGCGCGGCTTGATCCGCACTCCGCGAATGATGATGAAGAATGCAGCGCCGCGGGCCGGCGCGGGCGGGTCAACGTCGCCCAACGCCCGTCCTGGCCGGGGCGCCGGACGGTTCGGCGGCCGGCGGGGTCGCAGGGGCGTCCACCCCTCGCGGCAAGCCGGGATCCAGCCGTCGCGGCGCCGACGCCGCCAACGCAGCCTGGAGCGCAGCCGCGACGGGCACTGCCGCACCGACCAGGTCGTTGGTCGGTCCCGTCAGCGTGCCGGCGTCGCTCTGCTGGAGTTCATACGCAAGCCAGGCCGCCACCAGCCGCCGCTCCGCCGTCGCGGCCCCGCTGCCGAGTCTCGCTCGTTCCGCAATGACTGCCGCGGGCAGAAGCGTATCTGCGCCCCGCCGCTGCGACAGCAGGTCCGGGCTCAGGCTGAGCGCGTTCCGCAGGCGGAACACCGCGTCGGCGTAATCCTCAAGCCCGGCATCGGCGACCGCCAGCAGCCACTCGCCCTCCGCCCGGTTCGGCCCGAAGGCCAAGCCGACGCGAATCGCGTCCGCGGCCTGGGCGAACTGGGCAGCCTTGAGCAACTCGACGCCGCGACGCCAGTGGGCGTTGGACTTCAACGCCCCGGCCAGGTCGAACGGCGTGCCGCCCGGCAGCGGGGCGGAGCCGGCGAGTTCGGCGGCCTGTTTGGGAACCATCGCCGCTGTCGCCGACGGCCCATCGACAGGCAGCATCACGGGCGACCGGCTGGCCGAGAAAGGCAGGCTCGTGCCGGGGCCGCCAACGCCGATCGAGGGAATCGTGACGCCGCCCAGGCCGCCAAATCGCGGCGCCGGCGTGAGGTCCGGGATCGCCAGGGTCGTCATGTTCGACCGCGCGCCGGAACCCATCGACTCGATCGGCGCGAGCGCGGAAGCCGACCCGACAATCCGCAGGCTGCCAGCCAGTCCGCTCACACTGGGCCCCCTTGAGGGGGCAAACTGACCTGTCGTCGTAGTGAGTGGCCCGGCGTTGACATCGGCGTTGCCGAACCCGCCATATCCGGAGATGCCCGGAACCTGATAGATTCCGCCCACGCCACGCAGATCGGTGCCGATCCGCGGCACACTGCCGACGCCGCTGACGCCCAACGTGCTTCGCTGCTGCGCATGCGCCACCGGCGCCGACATCAGGATCAGGCTCGAAATTACCAGTAGCCGCGAGGAGGTTTTCATGACAGCCGCCCTCCATACTAATGCCGACCCCATTATACCACAGTCATGTTGCCTGACTAAGTCAGATCGGCCGGCGGTAGACAGCCGCGTCGTCGCCGTCGGCGAAGTGGGCCTTCTCGACCGCCGCCAGGTGGAACCCGAGGCTTTCGTAGAACGCACGGGTGCCGGCGTAGGGGCGGTGTTCGACATTGGCTGCAAGCGTGCGCGCCTCGATCATGGCCACGCCCTGCCCGGCCTGACGCACCGTCGTGATCAGACCGTCGATCATGGCCCTGCCGACGCCTCGCTGCTGGTAGAATGGCAGCACGCCCATCCACAGGATTTCGGCCGTCGATTCGTGATAGTCGTAGATGATGAACCCGATGACCTGCCCGCCGTAGATGGCGACCAGCCCCAGCCGATCCTCCACCGCGTGGGCGATGTGCTTGACGCCGCCCTCGTTGAACCACTCCGGCAGCCTGGCGGCCACGTAACGGACTTCCTCGCAATCCGCCGGGGCCATATTCCGTATTTCGATAGGCAACTGGCGCGAGCCGCGTTGGGTGCTGGAATCGTCCATGGTCGCAACAGCTTTCAACATACAACTCTTGGCTCTCAGCCATCAGATCCCAGCTTCTCTCTGCCTCGGGAAAATCCCGAGTCTCTTCTTCTCTGGCTGACCGCTGAAAGCTGAAAACTTCTCCTTCAAAACCGCGGCGGGCTGCCCAGCACGCGGAAGGCTAATTGCTCCAACTGCACCGCCAGGTCGACGGACGTGACGGCGACTTCCGCGGGGGCGGTCAGGCTGACCGGCGCGAAATTCAGGATGCCCTGGATGCCCGCCGCAACGCACTGCTCAGCCACCGGCTGGGCGTACTCCGCCGGCACGGCCAGGATCGCCAGCCGAATCCACTTGTCCGCCGCCGTCTTTTTCAGTTCGCGAATGTGCTGCACGCGGATCGACTCGAGGCTGGGGATCACCTGCCCGACCTTGTCCGGATCGTCGTCGAACACCGCTACAATCTGGAAGCCTTTGCGAAGGAACCCGCGGTACGCCGTCAGCGCCCGCCCCAGGTTGCCCTGCCCGATCACTGCCACGTTCCAGACGCGGTCGGTGCCCAGTATCCGCCGCAGTTGCCCGACGAGTTCCTCGACCTGATAGCCGATGCCGGGCTGGCCGAACTGCCCGAAGTAGCCGAAATCCTTGCGGACCTGGGCGTCGGTCAGGCCGAGCGCATCGCCGAGTTCGCGCGAGCTGACGGTCTTGCGGTTGTTGGCACGGAAGTTCTCCAGCTCCCGCAGGTAGAGCGACAGGCGTCGCACCGCGGGCTCGGGGATGCCCTCCGGCCCGGCCGGATTCTTGCCAGAGTCTTTGCCAGTGCCTGAAGCCATCAGTTGGCGTTCCCTTGTTCAGCCGAACTTTCAACGACGGAATCCCGCCACCGTTCTTATACCGGCCGACGCCCGGCAAAGCAAGGAAGACGAACGGGCCTTGGGCATTCCGCGACGGCCCGCCCAATGCCCCTTCCGTTCCTTACCTCTCCACCACCAACATCGTCTCGCCCAGAAGTCCGTAGGGCACCAGGCTGTACGCCGGCGTGAACGACAGCGACCCTGGTTCCGAACGGAACTCGCCGGGACCCGTCCACCGCGGGTTCTTCGGCACGTAGTGCAGCGGCCCCAGCAGGTTCCGCCGGCTGGATACCAGCGTCAGTTCGATCCTGTTGGCGACGCCGGGTTTGACCGCGTCGGTCACGTCGATCACCCACGGCGCCCACGGCAGCACGCCGACCGGCCGACCGTTCACCGCCACGCGGATCAGCGTCGCCTTCGGGCGGTCGAGCTTAAGCACCAGCCGCTCGCCCGCGGCCAGTTTCGGCGCTCGCACCGTCTGCCGGTAGTTCACCGCTCCGGAGTACATCGCCAGGCCCTGGCTGCACCAGTCGCCGACGCTCAGCTTCTTCGGCAGCGCCGTGACGACCACGCGATCGCCGGCGGCGCGAACGCCGAATCGGCCGATCACGTAGACCTCTTCCAGCCAGTGATGCTCGCGATAGTCGGTTCGCAGCGTGATGCGATTGGCGCCCTTGCGGAGCTTGACGCCCTTGAGCGCCACGATGCGGAAGGAGCGGTCGACGAACCAGTCGACGCCCTGCTCGCCCTCGGTCAGCGGCGATTCGACGCCGCCACCCGGCTTGACCGGCTTGCCGTTCACGCTGACCTCGAACCGCTCGGGGTGTTCGAGCACCAGCGAGACGGGGCCAGCCGGCGGCGCCTCGACGTCCAGTTCGAACTCGATCTCGACCGGCACGACCCTGGGCGAGAGGCCCTTGAGCCAGATATAGGGCTGTTCCGCCGGGCGGGCGTTGTCGCGGAAGCCGGCCTCCTTGCGTATGTCGCGCTCGTGCCGCCAGATGAGCTGCCGAGGCCGCCAGTTCTTGTCCACGCCCGCGACGCGAACACGGCAGTAATCGAGATTGATCGCGTTCGGCTCGTCCAGCGCGTAGTCCCAGACGGGCGCCAGCGGAACACGCCGCAGTTCCTCCGGCTCCGCGAGCCGGGCCGTCCCCGCCCGCGCCGCCGAACTGTTCGCCGCCGACTTCGCCCCTTCCGCCACCCGCAGGAACAACCGACTTCCCGTGGGGTCAAGAGGGGTGCGGAAGGTCTGCACGCCGTCTTTGGTTTCGACGCCGGGCACGTCGCTGATTCTGCCGGCCCGGGCATCGATCTCGCGCACCCTGCCCTCGCCCGCCCACGTCACCTTGACCAGCGCGCCGCGCGTCCGGTCCCGATGGTGAACGAACAGCAGGCCGCCGGCATCGGTCTTGCGAAGGTGAACCCACGCAGCCGCCGCCGGCTCGTTCCAGCCTCGGGCGTTCTCAACCCGCACGTCGCGCCCCAGGTCGCCCAGCACCGACGCACCCATCAGGCCCTTGCCACTGTTCGGCACGCGCACCGCACGCTGGACGAGGCGGGCCAGCCGATCCGAAGGCTGACAATCCATCCGCGTCGGCGTCTGGCCGACAAACACGACCCGCCCGCCGGCGTCGAGGAATCTCTCCAGCAGTTCCACCGTCGTGGTCCGCAGCGTGAGCGACTCCGGCACAATGACGACGCGATAGCTCGCGACGCCGACCTTGAACCGCGGCGAGCCGCCCGCCTCGACGGAGCCGTGCCGCGGCAGCATGGACTCGTCCGCAAAGTCGAAGTCGTACTGGTTGTCCAGCAGGTCCACGCACAGCCGCTCGAGGCTCTGGCTGAGGGCGTTCGATTCGCTGGCGGCGTGCTTCTTGTGTACTGCCCAGGCCGACTCGATCGGGTGGATCACCGCGACGTGGCGAACCGATGTCCCCTGCGACAGCGCCAGCGACAGCCGGCCGAAATAGTCGCCCAGCAACTTGTGGTCCGCCCACCACGGCGACTGGTAGAAGATGCCCGCGGGGTAGTCGCGCTTCGCGCCGCCAGCCATCGAGTACCAGCTCAGGTGCGGGCAGAAGTGGTTGATGCCGAGCACCTGGTGCCAGTCGCCGATGTACTTGTATTGCTCGAAGGTCGCATCCCACCCGGTGCAGCCATAGAGTTCGGACAGCACGCGGGGCCGCCCGAGTTGCGACGCCACCGACACGCACTGCTTGGCCGTCAGAACCTCGACTTCCTTGTCCATCAGGTAGTCGATGCCGGGCCGCTGGAAATACTCATAGTGCGGCATGCACGCGCCAACCTGGTCGATCTGCACCGACAGCGGCTGCTCCTGCAACTGATGGCCGGTGAACTCCAGATGATTCCGCCCGCACCACTCGCCAATCTGCCGGCTGAACGCCTCGGCGTACAGCTCGGTCGTCAGCCGGCGATAGTCGTGCCGGGCCGACGATGCCGTCGCCCCCTCGACGTCCAGGAACAGCTCGGGCAGATGATCGAGCAGGTCGTAGCCGAACCGCTTGCGGAACTCGGCATCCAGACGGGTCGTCCACGGCACGGTCAGGCCGCCCTCCGTGCCCCACGTGCGAAAGTGCCCGAAGTTCGGCTCGTCGGTGAAGATGCCGGGGATGGTCTTGCCGAACTCCTCGCCGACCGCCCGCTTGTAGGCCTCGTGCGTGACCTCGATGAACTTCCTCACCGCCGCCGGGTTCATCGCGTCGAGGTAGGCGGTGTTGTTGAACCAGCCGACATCACCGCCGATATGGGCGCTGAACAGCAGCACCGACCGCCCGTCCGCCGGCCTGTCGCCGGGCGCAAGCGGCTGAATGTCGCGGGCGGTGTTGCCGTCCACGACGGCGGTGCAGCAGCGGAGCGCATCGGCCGGGGCGCCGGTGAAGTCCTTCGCCGGGACCGTCTGCATCATCAGGAACTTGATCCGGTTCTCCGGGATGGCTGTCACCACGCCCCCGGCGAAGCCGCTGGGCCAGCGGTCCTCGTCGTACAGCCACGCTTCCATTTTCCGCGTCTTGGCCGCCTCGACGACCGCCTTGATGCAGTCCATGAATTCCGGCGACATGTAGTCGGTCTCGAGCCCGTAGCGGACATGCATGAAGAACCCGCCGAACCCGGCCCGGGCGAACTCGTCAACCTGGCGGACGAGTTCCTTCTTGTCCAGCCTGGAATTCCAGGCCCAGAACGGCGCCCCGCGAAAGGCGGCCGGGGGATTCTTCAGTTGCTTAATCCACTCGCTCATCTGGGTGTCTCCTCGGTTAGGTTGGGGGCATCCTACATACCGCCGCCCCGGTGAAAATGCAAGTCCCGGCCGACCCGGGACATCCTCCTGCCTCCTCGAGGAGGTGCTCCTGGAATCTGCGATTCCGGGCTTGGTCAAGCGGGTGCGTGTCCGCGTCAAGCCCCCTCCCCGCGGCACCCGATCATGCCAGAAGAATTCCACCCGCCTCCGCACCCGGGCAACAGACCGCGGCCCTCCGGGAAAGTTGGATTTCAAAGTTGGATTTCATCCCATACCCCCCTCTTGAAATTCATCTTTTTGCGGAATTTGCGGTTTTGCGACGTCTGTAGATAGGACCACTCGCCCCCTCGACCTCGACCCCTCGCGGGCCCGAAAGAGGGGGGCCACATGCTATGTTCCCCATGTGGCACAGCCACCCTCGGCTGTGATTCGCCCGCCTACGACGGGCGAGATCGGCACGAGGGCGGGCCGATCCACACCCGAGGGCGGGTGTGCCACGCTATTTCCCCGCCGCCATCTTACGGTGTTCGCGGCGGCGCTCGATCTCGCCGAGCAGCCGCTTGCGAAGGCGGATCGTCGTCGGCGTCAGCTCGACCAGTTCGTCGTTCTCGATGTACTCCAGCGCCGCCTCCAGCGACATCCGGCGCGGCGCCTTGAGCACCACGGTCGTGTCCTTGCTGGCGGCCCGCATGTTCGACAGCTTCTTCAACTTCACCGCGTTCACCGGGATGTCGTCGTCCTTGCAGTGCTCGCCGACGATCTGGCCGGCGTACACCATGTCGCCCGGCTCGACGAACATCATCCCGCGATCCGCCAACTGGTCGAGGGCGTAGGCCGTCACCCGCCCGGTCTCCGTCGCGACCATCACGCCGTTGCTCCGCCCGGGGATCGCCCCGCGGAACGGTTCGTACTTCTCGAACGTGTGGTGCATGATCGCCTCGCCGGCGGTCGCGGTGAGCATGCGGTTTCGCAGGCCGATCAGCCCGCGGGCCGGCACGCTGAATTCCATGTGCGTCCTGCTGCCCCGGGCCTCCATCTTCATCAGCTCCGCCCGGCGGTCGCCGAGCAGGTGCATCACCGAACCGACGCTCTCGCTGGGCACGTCGATCGACAGGCTCTCGATCGGCTCCAGCCGATGCCCCCCCTCTTCATGGTAGATCACGTTCGGCTTGCCGACGCAAAGCTCGAAGCCCTCGCGGCGCATGTTCTCCAGCAGGATGCCCAGGTGCATGAGCCCCCGGCCGGACACGTCGTGCTCGTCGTCGCTGTCGCCGGTGACGCGCAGGGCGACGTTGGACTGGAGTTCCTTGGCCAGCCGGTCGCGCAGGTGGCGCGACGTGACGTACTTGCCGTCCTGCCCGACGAACGGCCCGTCGTTGATGCGGAACATCATGTGCAGCGTCGGCTCGTCGACCTCGACGGCGGGGAGGGCGATCGGGTTGACAGGGTCCGCCAGCGTGTCGCCGATATCGACCCGGTCCAGCCCGACCACGGCGCAGATGTCGCCGACGTCGATCTGGTCGACCTCTTTTCGCCCGAGCCCCTCGAACCGGAACAACTGGGCGATCCGCTGGTTCGCGCGATTGCCGAACCGGTCGATATTCACGATCGCCTGGCCGGCCTTGAGCGTGCCGGCGAACACCCGGCCGATGCCGATTCGCCCGACGTAGTCGTTGTAGTCGATGGTGGTGATGAGCACCTGGACAGGTGCGGCGGCGTCGAGCTTGGGGGCCGGCACGTGCTTGATGATGGCGTCGAACAGGTCGTGGACGTTGCCCTCGCCCGCCTTGGGCAGTTTGTCCGGATCGAGGCACGCCCAGCCGTCGCGGCCAGCCGCGTAGACCACCGGGAAGTCCAGCAGGTCGTTGTCGGCGCCCAGGTCGATCATCAGCTCGAAGACCTCGGTGAGCACCTCGTGCGGCCTCGCCTCGGGGCGGTCCATCTTGTTGATGACCACGATCGGCTTGAGGCCGTTCTCCAGCGCCTTGCCCAGCACGTAGCGTGTCTGCGGCATGGTGCCGTCCATCGCGTCGACCAGCAGCAGCACGCCGTCAGCCATCTTGAGCACGCGCTGCACCTCGCCGCCGAAATCGGCGTGGCCGGGCGTGTCGACGATGTTGATGTGGTAGTGCTCGCCCGTGCGGTCGGTGTAGCCGATGGCGCAGTTCTTGGAGAAGATGGTGATCCCGCGCTCGCGCTCCAGCGGGTTGGAATCGAGGATGCAGTCGCCCTTCAGCTCGCTGGCGCGGAACTGGCCGCTTTGGCGAAGCAACTGGTCCACCAGCGTCGTCTTGCCGTGATCGACGTGTGCAATGATCGCAACGTTACGGATGTTCTCGCGTGCCATACTTCTCTTACGCTCCAGCAAAGCAAAGTGAATTCCTCATTGTGGGGCCATGGCGCGAAAAGGTCAAGGAAGATACGCGAATCGCGACGCGGTTGCGTTGTTGGCCAAACGTAGCATGGGCATCTTGCCCATGTCCTCCGCTCGCCCCGTCTTGCCCTATGTGTTGGGGTTCACGGGCGAGACGCCCGCGCTACGACCAACAACGCAGCCGCCTTGGGAATCGCAATGCGGCGGGGGCAACCTTGGATCGGGACCGGCGCGGTGTGGTCGCCCGCTGAACCCACCCAAACCGTAACCCTAACAATTACTTGACATACCCGAAACCTGTGCTATGAATAACGACTTACGGCACTGTGTGATTCATTTTATGAAGCTGCGATCATTACGATGAAACCTTGAAACCTTGCTCGTAAGCCTCAGTATGACAATCACTTAGCAAGGTTACAAAACTGTCTTAAGTAACCTTCAGAAACCTTCCTGTAACATATTGCTGGACATACGGTTAACGAAGGTTGCATCTCCGCTGTCAGGACCCGTGAGCCGGCTGCGTCGCCGCATCGACCAGGACCGGCTCGCACTTGATCCCCTCAGCCGTCACCGTGAACACGTTGTAGCGGAGCCCGTTCTTGTCACGGACCTTGGCAGAGCCGGACACCCAGTAGGTGACATAACCGCCGCGGTTCGACTGGCCGGTGGTGTGCAGGTGGCCGGCCAGGACGGCCGTCACGCGGTGCTTGGCCAGCACCTTGTCGACCGCATCGCCGGCGCCCGGCGGATGGTGGATCACGACGAACACGTGCGTCCGCCTGTTGGCCTCCGACGCCACCAGCGCCCTGTCCAGCCAGCCGAGCACCGCCGGCTGAATCGCCTCGGAGTTCACGCAGATGAAGTCGCAATTGTGGAGGGTGTAGACCGCGTTCTCCGTGCCGAACCGCTTGCGGAACGCCCCCAGGTCGGCCATGTCGTGATTGCCCGGCACGGCGATGGCGGGCATGGCCAGCCGGGCGGTCGCGTCGTCGAGGGCCTTGAATTCCGCGGGCGTGCAGCCGTGGGCCAGGTCGCCGG
>JAQTVL010000340.1 GCA_028706835.1 Phycisphaerae bacterium
CAACGGCGGCAACGGATTCCTTCGGCTGCTGACGTTCGACCTGGACGCGGGGCGGGTGGAGGTGCAGACCTGGTCGCCGACGCTGAAGCGGAACCTGCGGCGGTTTGATACCGGCGGGGACGGGGCGTTCACCGTGAAGCTGAATCCGAAGTCGCCGATCGTGGCGATCCGAAGGGCAGGCGGGGAACACGATGCCATTCACGGGTCAAGTGGGACCCCCACGACGCAAGCGGAATCCGGCGTTCATCCGGGCCGGCCGGTCGCGGCGGCCATGTCGTCATCGCACGGGACACTGCTTGCCGGCCTGACGCGGGGCGATCACCCGAGTTTCGCGAACGAGGATGGCATCGTCTCGCAGGTTGGCGACGAGCGATTTGACGAACTTGGGGATGGAATGCCGGCCGTCACTTCCGGGCGCACTTCACCACGTCGCCGCTTTCCCCGGCGATCGGCTGAGCACTGACCTGTCGAGCAGCCGGGCGATCGGACGCCGGCGGGCGAAGCGAGACGATGCAGACGCCCATGAGCGAGCCAAGCAGCAGGGCGACGATGACGCTGAGTCGGGTTGGCTGAACGCTATCCATGATCGGTATCCTCCTGACAACCCAATCATGGGACACGCCCGTTAAGATTTCGTTTCCGCCCGGCTATTTCCTCGTGTTTCCGCATGCGAAGGGCAGAGTAGAAGCCCTGCCAGATTGTAACGCAATCCTGATACTGGTAAACTTCGCATGAAATCAACTGGCTTGGGCGGCAGCGGCAGGTGCAGCCCCACGACACCCATAGGCGGAGGACAACATGCTCACGCTGGCTCTGATCACCCTGATCCTCACCATCGCCTTCGCCATCCTGTTCGACATGACCAACGGGTGGAACGACGCCGCCAACGCCATCGCCACCGTGGTGTCCACCCGCGTGCTCAAGCCCTACCATGCGGTCGTCTTCGGCGCGGTGCTCAACTTCTGCGGCGCGCTGGTCGCGTCCAAGGTGGCCAGCACCGTCGGCTCGAAACTCGCCCAGCCGGAATTCCTCACCGGCGCCACCTTCCTGGCCGCGGTCATGACCGCGCCGTTCTGGATCACCTTCTGCTCCCGCCGAGGCCTGCCCAACAGTTGCTCGCACGCCCTGCTGGGCGCCCTGATCGGGGCGGTCGTCGCGTCGGCTGGATCCTTCCACGGGCTGAAGTGGGCCTACATCGGCATGGTGTTCTTCGGCGTGCTCATCTGCCCGATCGCCGGCTTTCTGCTGGGCAACCTGCTGGTTCGGATCATCACCGCGCTGTTCAAGCACGCCACCCCGGCCAAGGCGACGTTCCTGTTCGGCAAACTCCAGCTCCTGTCAGCCGGTGCGATGGCCTTTGCCCACGGCACGGGCGACGCCCAGAAGGCGATGGGCATCATCTCCGGCGCCCTGGTCGCCTACGCCTGGCAGGCGCACGGCCAGCGAATCCCCTTCCACATCCCGTTCTGGGTCCGGCTGACCGCGGCGGCAGCCATGGCCGTCGGCACGTCGCTGGGCGGGTGGCGCGTGATGCGGACGCTGGGCTCCCGGCTGGCCCACCTGCGGACCTACCAGGGCTTCGCGGCTGAGACAGCGGCCGCCACGACCATCATGATGAACACCTTCTGGGGCATCCCGATCAGCACGACGCACTCGATCACCGGCGCGATCCTGGGCGTCGGGGCCGAGCGCGGCATGAAGATGGTCCGCTGGGGTGTCGGCAAGAAGATCGTCTTCGCCTGGATCGTCACCTTCCCGGTGTGCATCATCGCCGGGGCGATCGTGGTCCGCCTGCTGCACCTGGTCGGCATCCACTGAGAATCCATCTCAAAACGGGCAAGATGCCCGTGCCACGGCCAACGACCAACCGCTTCCCGTTTTTGCATATCGCTTGACTGTAGTATCATCAAATGATAGTGCATTCGCTTCCGCCCCCTTTTCCGGGTCGCGCGACGACGCGCGAGTCGCGTACGCCAGCACGCCGCTTCAGAGGAACTGACGCCGGCAAACGTGTTGAACAGGATTGAGGAGAACACATGCGTATCACGACGATCTTTCTAGTGGCGTCTCTGGGTGTTGCGATGGCGACGGCCGCGCGGGCAGCCGACGACCTGGCGGTCAAGGTCACCGTGGCCGAGCCGGCGGGCATGGAGCGAAAGTCCGAGCCGGCCTGCGGCGGAATGCCGTTCAAGAAGGGGCAGGTCAAGGATGTCGCGGAGTTGGCGCTGTTCGACTCCGCGGGCCAGCCGGTCGCGGCCCAGTTCTCCAGGCTTGCGCCATACGATGACGGCTCGGTCCAGTGGGCGTTGGTCGATCTGCTGGCGAACCTGCCCGCCAATGGCAAGGCCGACTTCGTCGTCAAGGCGGGCAAGGCGGCCGCTCCCGCCAGGCCGCTGGAGATCAAGGAGGCCGGCGGCCTGATCGTAGTCGACGCGGGGACCGCGAAGTTCACGATCAACACGAACACGTTCAGCCTGCTCGACGCGGTCGAAGTCGGCGGCAAGAAGGTTGCCGGCCCCGGTTCGGTGGACATCACCGACGCCGATGGCAAGTCGTTCAAGGCGGGCAAGCCGGCCAAGGTGTCCTGGGAATACCGGGGCCCGATCCGTGCGACCCTGCGGGTGGACGGCGACCACCTGGGCGAGGGCGGTTCGCAATTCATCTCCTACACCGCCCGGCTGACGTTCTGGGCCGGGCTGGCGGCGGTCCGCGTCGATCAGTCCGTCCGCAACTCGAACCCGAAGGAAGGCGCCGACGTCAAGATCAAGGAGGCGTCGGTGTCCCTTGGCTTCACGGGCGCCGAGGGCGGCAAGGGCCAGGGCTGGGCGACGGCCTCCGACGGGCCGACCACGCTCCTCGTTTCGCACCACCACACTGGCGGCTGCTTCCCCGCGCACAACGCCGCGTTCGAGAAGGTGGCGGTCGCGGACGGAAAGGCCACGGCCTGGGTGATCCCGCAGGGCACAGCCGGTAAGGGCACGGTCGGCTACGGCGACGGCTTCTTCGCGCTGGCCGACTGCGCTCACAAGGATTCGCGCATCTGGTTCGACTTCCGCGGCGACGCGGCGTCGGCCGAGGCCCGTCACAAGGCCAACCGCTCGTGGCTGCACGCACTGGCGGACCCCGCGCGCATCAGCGAGACGGCGACGCTCGGCTTCGGAAAGTTCGGCACGCTGGACGACGAGATTGCGACCTACAAGAAATGGGGCTGGAAAGGCGTCGACGACGCAAAGAAGCTGGCCTCGACGCTCAAACGCCACAACCCCAACGAGTCGGTGGACAAGCTGCCCGTCCACTTCGACACCGAGGCCGACTCCGCGGAGCTCGACCTGCTCATGTACGTCCGCACCGGACAGCGCGGCTTCCTCGACGAGGGCGAAGCCTACAGCCGCTACTTCAAGACACACTATATCTTCCGCAGCGACGGCTTCTCCTACGACGGGTGGAAGCACGGGCACGTCTCCGCCGCCCTGAGCGCCACGAGCAAGCGGCCGACCAAAGGCGCCCGCTTCGACTGGCGCGAGCCGTCGACCTATGGCTGGGCGGAGTCGCGGTGGTGCTACTGCCACTTCTGGGGCGCCGGGCTGTTCGACTATTACTGCCTGACCGGCGACGTCGACGCGCTTGAAGGCGGCCTGGACTGCGCCGAGGTGGCCGAGGTGCTCAACGGCTTCAGGAGCAAGCCGGGCAGTCCGCTGGCTCTCGACCGGGCGTGGGGCCGGGAGTTCATGTGCGTGCTGCGGGCCTGGCAGGTGACGCACGACCCGCGGTGGAAGGCAGCCACCGAGTTGTTCGCCGACCAGGTCCGCAAGGCCCCCAATCGCGACAAGAGCGGGCTCTACAACGCCGGGGTGAACACGATGATGGTCAGGGACTACGTCGCCCAGTTCTTCGATGACGCCAAGGGCTCAGCCCCGGCCGCCTGCCGGCAATACATCAAGGACCATGGCATCACCTACAAGATCGAGGGCAACCGCCTGAGGCTCACCGACAAGGATGGCAAGACCTGGGAGGTCTGGGAATCGGCGCAGTCATTCGAGTTGGCCGCCAGCGTCGCCGCCATCGCCCGCTACGCGGAAATCACCGGCGACGCGGAAATGGCCAAGGTGGTGGTCGGCCTGGCGGAGGGCGTCGCCAAACACTACTGGTCCGAGACCTGCCAGCAACACACGCCGTACTACCACCATCCCCACATCGGCATGCCGATCGCCGACAAGGTGTACGACGAGGCCGACTGGTCCGACGTACACAAGAACTGCGCCACTGGGGAGGGCGGCAAGCACTCCGGCTATCACACGCGCTACATGGCCGAGATCTTCGCCGCCGCCTACACCAACAGCGGCGACGCGAAGTGGCTCCAGTTCGCCGGGAAGGCCTGGAATCGCGGAACGAAACGCGGCTATTGGACGACAAAGCAGAGCTGCCCGGATGACGAGATTGCCTCCTTCGCCGGACACAGCGCCCCCAAGGGCGACGGCATCGACATCCGCTGCTGCTATCGGCTGTTCTGGGAAGCGGCCCGGGCCAAGTGAACCGGAGGCACCGGGCCCGGCGATGGGATCTTCCGCAATACGAGTCGGGCCTGAGCGTTATCCGTGTAGAGGCTGAGGACCTATCCCCTTGCCCGGAACAGGAGCTATCCACGTGAACCGACTCGCGCTCTTCGCGGCCATTGGCCTGTCTATCGTGCTGTCGGCCCCCGTCGCCATCGCCGACGACGTCATCATCAAGCAGATTCAGCCCGAGCAACCCAAGCCATCGCCCAGCGGGCAACCCACGCCCGAGCAGCCCAAACCCCAGGCGCAGCCGACCTCCGCTCCGTCGACGTCGTGGGGCATCTCCGGCGCGATCCAGCCGATCGCCGGCGATTACCAGTTCAGTTACAGTCTGCGACAGGCGGGCCTGTCCGCCGCCCAGGTCGAGCAGATTCAGCCGATCCTTGCCGAGGTCTCCAAGGGCTTCGACGACTACAGCACCGAGCATTCGCGGAAGATGGCCGCGCTCACTGCCAAGTACCGCGCCGCCGTGGCCGCCGCCCAGAAGGCCGAGGACAAGCCCCCCCAAGCCGACGAGGCCGTCAAGGCCGCCGGCGCCGAACTGGCCAAGCTCGTCGATGAGTTCGAGAAGGACCGCGCCAAACGCCACGACGCCTTCTTCGCCAAGGCCGCGAACATCCTTTCCGCCCATCAGCTCGAGCAGGTCAGGGACGGGTTCGACGTCCGCAGCAAAGACCCCGCCGTGCGCGACTCAGCCATGGCACGCATGACCCTGCGGGACGCGACCCGCGGCATCACGCTCACCCCGGCCCAGTGGACCGGGG
>JAQTVL010000341.1 GCA_028706835.1 Phycisphaerae bacterium
CCCAGCAGTTCGGCATCATTCGAGCGGAGGATCGGCCCGGCGTTCCTTGCGAAGGTCCTTGGCCTCACCGCCCTTGCGGGCCGGGCCGGCGCTGCGACCCGGAGTCGCCCAATTGCCAGGCGCCCCGCCCGCCGACTTGCCCATGCGGCGGTGGAACTGGTCCAGCGTGTCGCGGGCCTGCTGGAGCTCACGCTCGGCGCGAGAGAGCTGCTCATCCCGGCCCGGCGACGCCAGATCTAGCGTGCGCGCCGCCGCCAGGTCAGCCTCCGCCTGCGAAATCCGCTGACGCAGGCGGGCGATTTCCTCGCTCACCTCCGGCGACAGCGGCGTCTCGATCTCGCGAAGCACCTTCTCGACCTGCCTCGCCTTGTCCATTCGGCCGAGTTCGCGATAGGTCTTCAGCAGCATCCGCAACGGCGCGGGGTGGTTTGGCGCCAGCCGCCGGGCCTCTTCGAGCTTCTCAATCGCGGACTCCCGGCTCCCCGCCTTCGCCAACTCTTCCGCCTCGGCGACCAGTTTGCGAACGGCCCGGTGTTCCTCGCTCAGCGGCGAACCCGCGGGCCGGCGAATGTCCCGCGAGGCTGCATCAGCACGCTCCAGTTTCGGCCCCCCGGGCCGAACGATCTGAATCTCGGCGACCTCGCCCATCGCGATCACTCTCTCGGCGCCGTTGCTGAGTATTCGCACGTTCTGGGACGTCGAGCCCAGCCACAGGCCTTCCAGCCGCTGGTTTGTCACCAGCGTGACGATAACGCGGTCCGCGGGTCTTTCCACCGCAGCCGCCGGTTTATCCACATGCACGGCTGCGGGCGTCACGGCCCCGGACTCGTCGGCCACGCCGAACGCATCCTCGCCAAGCAGGGCGACCGAACTGAGCGACACGATCAGCAGCGACGACAGCGCGAACGCCGCCCACCGCGTCCGCCGACTCATCGACATCACGCCGCCGAACCCCTTCGACAGGATCGCCGTCAACCGCTGTTCGAGATGGCTGGTGCGGTGTACCGCGCCGATGGCAGCGATCGCCAGCGGACGATCCGACCAGGCAAGTTCCGCGAGGTCGACCAGCAGCCGGGCGTAATCTCGCTTGTCCGCGCCCGCCTGCAACGCCGCCTGATCGCACTGGAACTCAGCTTCGATTTCGATCTGCCGGTTCATCCAGTGCATCAGCGGGTGGAACCACAGCAGCGCGCCGACAACCGCGCCGAACAGCCGCCACAGGGGATCGTTGTAGCGAAGGTGCGCCAGTTCGTGAGCAAGCACTGCCCTGCCTTCCGGCGAGGCGAGGTAGCCGAATTGCTCGCGCGGCAGAACAACCGCCGGGTGGCAGATGCCTGTCGCGACCGGCATCGGCAGCTCGTCACAGGCCAGAAGGCGGAACGGCCTTCGCAGGCCGATGCTGCCGGCCAGGCGCGAGGCCAACTCGCGAATTCGTTCAGCCTGCACCGGTTCCCATTTTCGCCGGCGGATGCGCAGCTTGAGCAGCCCGACGGCCAGGCGGCACAGGCAGACCAGCGCTCCGCCGGCCCAGACCGCCAGCAGGGTCACGCCCAGCACGCGCGGCCCGTAGAGTCTTACGATGGACCAGGCGTTCGCCGCCATGCCGGCAGCCTTCGGCGCGACAACTGGCGCCGCAATCGAAACCTGCTTCGGCAGCGCCGCCGGCATATCCACCGGGGCCGGCGATGCAGAGTTCGACGATGCCCCGACGAAGAGCGGTTGATGTCTCGCCGACGACGACTCGGCCGCCACCGGCTTGGCCAGCCGCCACAGCGGCCGAACCCACGGCAGGATGTGCTCGAAGGAACCGACTGCCAGCACAACAGGCACCCCCGCCAGGCCGATCCGCAGCAGGAGAACCCGCCACTGGACCGACTGTCGGCGCGAGCGAACCAGCCACATTGCGAGGAAGACAACGGCCAGCCAGGCGGTCACCTGGGCCAGCGCGTTGATTGCCACGTGCATCGGGGTCATGACACATCACCCTCCGCTACGGATGCATATCCTCTAGGTAGAGGTGAAAGGCGCGCGTTCGGTCACACGGGTCTACTGCTGGTGCTCTTCGATCAGTTTCTTCAACTTGGCCACGTCCTCCGTGCTGACCTCGTCGGCGCCGAGCAGGTGGCAGAGCAGCTTTTCCGGCTTGCCGCCGAACACGCGGGCGACAAAGTTCGTGACGGTGCCGGCGGCGTACTGCTCGCGCGGCATCGTCGGGCGATACAGGAACACCTTGCCCTGCTGCTCGTGCCCGAGCATGCCCCGCTTCTCCAGGTTCCGCATGGTCGTCAGCACGGTGGTGTAGGCGATCTTCCGCCGCTGGGCCAGCCGGTCGTGGACATCCGCCACGGTCGCCTGACTCATACGCCAGACCTCGTCCATGACCTCCTGCTGCAACAGCCCGAGCGCTTCAATGGACTGACTCATGATGCCTCCTATCATAGGCCTTCCGTAGCCCGTTAAACCCCGGCAAAAACTACTATCTCGATAATACTTATGATAAACGTTTCAGCAGGCGGGTCAACTGGTTTTTGCCTCCCCGGAGTGGCGCTGCGCGAGCGTCGATTCACTGGATATCCCCCCACCTCCCCAATGTCCCGGCTCAGAATGAACCGCCGGCCGCTCGGGGATTCAGCAGGGGCGGAGGCCATTTGCAGACAACGACTTGCGGCCCCATTGCGAATCCTATGATTTGGTGGGGCCTGAACCGGCGCTGACGGCGCCAAGAAAGGAAACTGCGATGTCGCGATTCAGGATAGTAACGGCGTCCATTCTGGGATTCGCGCTCCTCCCGCTGCTGGGTTGCGCCGGCACAGCCGTCACCCGCGGCAGGCCCGAGTCTTCCGATATCCCGCTCGCGGTCAAAGCCGCGGCGGCCAAGGACTGCGGGTGCGGTCATTGCGCGGCCAAAGGTTGTGAGCCGTGTCACGGCAAGAACTGCTACTACTGCGTCGCCAAAGCCCTGGTCACCCAGGAATGCGGGTGCGGCGCATGTGCCGCGACAGGGTGCCAGCAGTGCGGCCCCGGTTGCGATGTGTGCAAGTTCCATCTCGCGCCGGTGGCGGCGGAAAAGGCAAAATCGACCCCGTAGCACTACAGACCGGGAGGCGAAAAGGACCAGAGTGGGGCCTGCTCATGTCAACTCATCCAGCGTTTCGTCCCACTCGAAGCGACGTTTGTACAGCACGATCGGGCGATAGCGGCGGATGTTGATCAGCAGGCCCAGCGCCGCGAAGTTCACCACCAGCGAACTGCCGCCGTAGCTGACGAACGGCAATGTCATGCCGGTCACGGGCAGCAGGCCGATCGCCATGCCCGTGTTGATCGCCATCTGGGCCGCGAACAGGGCCGTCACGCCGACCGCGAGCAGCCGGCCAAACGGGTCCGGCGTCGCCGCGGCGATCTCCACGCCGGCCGCGAAGATGACCATGTAGGCGGCCAACAGGACAAAGCAGCCGACGAATCCCCAGCGATGGCCGATCAGCGAGAAGATGAAATCCGTGTCGTCCTCGGGCAGCAGGTTGTAGCGAGTGAAGACGGCGTCTTCGCCGCGCCGGCCGACGAGGCCGCCGCTGCCGCCGCACATCAGCCCCTGGCGAATCTGGTAGCCTTCGTCGCGTTCGGTGGCGTTGGTGTAGCTGCCCTGGTTCAGCCAGACGCGGATGCGGACCTCCTGGTGGGCTTCGAGCGGCTTGAAGCGGCCAGCCGGCGGGTAGATCCGCGGGAGGTAGATCTGCCAGAACACCACGACGACGACCAGCACGACGCCGAGGGCAATGATCGTCAGCAGGTGCCGCACGTTGGCCCCGGCCAGGAACAGCATCGCGAACAGCGTGGGCAGGAACAACATGCTGGTGCCGAGGTCGGGCTCCTTGAGCACCAGCGCCAGCGGCACGAGGGTCAGGGCGAACGGAACCAGCAGGCCGCTGAGGCTGCGGTAGTTCTTGCGATACCGCAAATACCACGCAATCATCAGGATGTAGGCGATCTTGGCGAGTTCGGACGGCTGGCAGTTCACCTCCGGCAGGTTCGGGATGCGAATCCATCGGCGGGCGCCCTTGATGTTCGGCGAGACCGCCTCGGGCAGCACGAACACGGCCACCAGCAGCGCCAGCGACACGCCGAAGATCACGTAGGACCAGTCGCCCAGCCTGCGATACGGCACCGCCGCGGCAACCCCCATCGCCGCCAGGCTCACCGCCAGCCAGACCAACTGCTTGTGGCCGCGGTCGTCGTCCATGCTCGCCTGGCCGATCAGGCAGAGCAGCACCACCATCGCCAGCAGCACCCACGGCACGCGTCGGAGGCCCTTCAGCCAACCGGTCATGGCTCCACCTCCGGCGTCGGAGGTGGCGGAGGCGGCGGGGTCGACGCGGCGACGTAGCCGCGGTCGATGCAGAGTTGGACGACCTCCCTGGCCAGCGGGCCTGCCGCCTCGCCGCCGCTCATGCCGTACTCGACGATGCAGGCAACGGCGATCGTCGGTTTGTCCGCGGGGGCGAACCCGGCAAACCAGGCGTGGGCCGGGCGGACCTCTTCGTCCACCTCGACCATCTGCTCATCGATGCGTTTGGCGACGCGGTGCGTTCGCGGCGGAAACAGTTGGCCGTCGATCCGCAGCCGCGACGCTTGGGCCGATCCGGTCTTGCCGGCCAGTTTGACGTTCGTCATGAAGGCATACTTGTGGGCCGTGCCGTCTTTCGCATTGACCACACGGATCATGCCTTCGTGGATGACGCTCATCATCGGCCAATCGACGCCGAGGCTCGTCGGCTGGGGCGCGGGGGCGTCGGCGTTCAGTTGCGGATAGACGAAGATTCCGCCGCGGGCAATGGCCGACATCATCGTCGCAGCCGCCAGCGGGGTCACGCCGAGGTCGCCCTGCCCGATGCCGACGTTGCGGGCGTCGTTGATCGAGAACCCGCCGAATCCGTGATGGGTGGCCAGCCAGAGCGGCGTCGGCACGATGCCGCGGCGTTCCTCGGCCAGGCCGGTGTGCAGGTCCGTGCCCAAGCCGAACCGCTGGAGCCAGAATGCCAGCCGCGGCAGCCCGAGCTTTTCGCCAAGTTTGTAGAAGAACACGTTGCAACTGAACTTCAAGGCGTCGGAGGGCGACAGTTCGCCGTGGCCGGCCTTGGCCCGGGCCCACAGCCAGCACTTGAACGGCTTGTCCGGGGCGAGCAGGTAGCCGGGGCAATCCAGTTTTTCGTCGAGGTGGAGTTTGCCGTCCGCCAGCGCCCCCGCCAGCACCACCGGCTTGACGATCGAGCCCGGCGGATAGACGCCGGCGACGGCACGGAACAGCATCGGCCGGCCGCGG
>JAQTVL010000006.1 GCA_028706835.1 Phycisphaerae bacterium
CAACTCGACGCCGGTCGCAAGATCGCACCGCAAGAGCTTCTTCGCGGTCGCGTCGGCACAGACGATTTCATCGCCGACAACTTCGATGGCGGTCACCCGGCCGAGCTTCGTGTCGCCAATCTTAACGCCCGCTGGTAGGTGCCCGTTGGCTGACGGACATACTTCTCCGCGCGGCCGGTCTCGCCGGCGTAGATCGCCCCGTCGGCGTCGACGCCGAGGCTGACCACCTGTCGGCCATTGGTCGAGAACTGCCGAAGCTTCTTGCCGGTGGCGCAGTCGAAGCACAGGATGTTGGCAGAGTTTACGGCCGCCGCATAAAGCAGGCCGGCCTTGCGGTCGATCGCCATTCCACCGATCGGCTGCCCTTGCGGGAACGCATCCTCGCCGATCTTGCCGTCGGGTTCATAGGTGAGCGCCAGCACCGGCGCAGGCGCCGGAGTGGACGCAGGGCTGGCCACGAGCGTCGGCCTTGGCGTCGCAGCCGGCGTAGGCGCAGGCGTTGCTTTCGGCGTCGCCGCCCGCGTAGGCGCGGGGGCCGGCGGGCGGGGCGTCGGCGAGGGCGTGGGCTTGGGCAACTCACGCACCGGGAGATTCACGATCGTCGCCGGTTCCCGCTCCCGCCGGTAGACCTCCGCCGCGACCCACGCGGCGCCCGCGAGGATGAGCAGCACCAACACCACAGCTATCGTCGTTCGAGCCATTGCTATTCGTTCGGCTTGCCGACCTCGATGCACACCATCTTGTTCATGTCGCGAAGGACCATCTTGCCGTTGACCACGGCCATCGGTGACCAGACTTCGTGGCCGCTGATGATCGACGCGGCCGTCGCGACCTCCTTCCAGGCTTCCGTCGACGCTTCGACGGCGTGCAGCTTGCCGCTGTCGCCTTCGGCGAGGAAGAACAAGCCGTCGGCCAGGATGAACGGCCCGAGGCCGAACTTCTCGCCCTCGGGCGAGGTCCACACGACCTTGCCGTCGGCGTTCATGCACGCGAACCGCTGGCCCTGCACGGCGAAGACGTGGTCCTTCCAGACGATCGGCGTCTGGCAATCGCTGGCAAACTGCTCCGGCTTGAGCGTGAACAGCGACTTGGCGACGAATGTATCGCCCGCTTTCCCCACCTTGAACATCACGCTGCCGACGTTGTAGCTGCTGGTCATGAACACCCGATCGCCGGACAGGGCAACCGCGGACGGCGCGACCGCCGTCGCGGGCTTCCACGCAAGCTGCCCCGCGTCATCCACCGGCCCGCGCCATAGCGGCTTGCCGGCCGGGTCAACGCTGAACAGGCCGCCCATCGTACACCAGACGTACTGCTTTTGGCCGCACAGCTTCATCGGCACGACCGACGAGTGCGACAGCTTGATGTTCTCCGGGTTCGGCGTCTGCCAGAGCACCTTGCCGGTGGCCTTCTCAAAGGCGGCCATCAGCATCTCCTTGCCGCCGACACCAACAATAACCCGGTCCGGTTCGCCGAGAAGGCACTCGCCACTGTACCACTCCGGGATCGACGTGCCGAACTCCTTGACCAAGTCGTGCGCCCACAGCCGCTTACCCGTCGCAGCGTCGAAGCCGTGCAGCACCGCTTTCGGGTCAAGCGTGACAACGTACCTCTCATCCGCAACAGGCACCGCCCGCGTGATGCCATGGTTCACCCGAATCAGCCGCTTGTAGCTCCAACGCCAGATCTCTTTCCCATCAGCCAGCGAAACGCATCGCATCATCCACAGCGATCCGGCCTTGTCGTAGTCCTCGAAATACACTTTCCCCCCGCACACCGCCGGCCCGCCATAGCCTGGCCCCAAGCCGCCAAGGCTCCACAGCACCTTGGGCCCTTCCGCAGGCCAGGCGCGGTAAAGTTTGCCCGCGTTTGCCTCCGGCACGATCGCATCCCGGTTCGGCCCGCGGAACTGCGGCCAGTTCCGCTTGTCCGCCGACGGTTTCCCATCGCCTTGGCTCAGTTTGCCGACGTTTGCCCCGGCGAAGTCTTCGCCTTCCTGCGCCCCCGCCCCCCACGCCGCCATCAGCGTCGCCGCCCAGACCGCCAGGCCCGCCAACCACTTACATCGCCGAAATCTCTTCCGCATGGATACCCTCTGGCCGCAGCCCACCCGTCCCGATCGCCGGGCCGGGTCAAAACCCATTACTATAACCCCGCTCACGCCCCGCCGGTTCGACCCGGAAGTCAGGTTTTCTCACCCGCGCGCAAAAAAAGGCGGCGGGAGCCATCTCCCGCCGCTTCGTCTGCCTGCAATCGTTCCGTTCAATTCGTCGGCAGGTCCCACACCTTCGGCGGGGCCGCGAACGGCGGCACACCCTTGGCCTTCAGATACGTCTCGAGGTCGCTGGTCACATCCGAGTCGCCGGACACATACCCGGCCACGTTCTTCGGAAGGATCAGCTTGAGGCCCTTCTGCTTGGCGATGTCCGCCATCGCCGGCTCCAGGCTCGCCTGCCAGGTCTCTTCCAGCTTCTGCTTGTACTTGTTCAACAGTTCCTGGTACTGGCCCTGGAGGTTGCGGAGTTCCTGCTCCTGATCGCGGACCCTCTTGGCCGCCGCCTGCACTTCGTCGAATTTCTTCTTGTCGGTCCTCTCGAGTTCTTTCGGGTTGTCCCGCACCGCTTCCGGCAGCGCCTTCACCAGCGCGCTCACTTCCCGCTGGAGGTCCTGGAGCTTGTCCACCTTCGTCTTGGCGGCCTCGTTGAACTTGGTGTTCAGGTCGGTGTTGGCTTCCTGCATGTAGCCCTGCACCTTCGCCGCAACGCCCAGCGTCTGCTGGAGCGTCACGAAGTTGACCACCGCCACGGTCGGCTTGCCGGTGTCCGTGCTCTTCGCCTCGCGGTCACACCCAACCGCCACGACCGCCGCCAGCGCCGCCACCACTACCCACGCAAACTTGCTCATTCTCTCGGCTCCTTAACAAGTAGAGAACGGTGTTCCAGACGCAGACAACATCGACAGAAATGCGTGTTCAGTTGAGTCTCTTCCTGCTTCACTGGCGTTGCCAGAAGTATCCTCCAGCCCATCCCGCCCGTCAAGCCCTATTTCCCCCCACTATAGGACCGGGCCTCGCCGATATCGACCTGGACGCCTTGGAATCGACGCGGCCTGACAACGCAACGTCACCCGGGAGCCCGGAATTCGGAACGAAGATGAACCACAGCCGCCGCTCGCCCTGCATTTCATTCCGCATTCCGAATTCCCAATTCCGCATCTTCCTTCACCCCACGTCCTTCTGCCCCTGCCTGCACAGTTCGATCACCCGCTCCGTCAGCCGGATCGCCTCCGCCCCGTCCCGCCCGCTCGCCAGCACCGAGCCTGCCAGCGTCCCCGCCCGCACCGCCGCCGCGAACGCCTCATACGCCGCATCCCACGGCTTGCCCCCGCCGTCCTCCTCCCGGATCGTCTCGTCCGCAAAGTGCCGATGCACGATCATGTCGTCCCGCCCCTTGGGCCGCTCCGCCGAAATCACCCCCGCGTCGCCCACCACCGCGAACCCCTGCTCGCACAGCGCGTCCTTCGCGTTCACCGAATACGCGAAACTCTGCTCCATCGACACCATCGCGCCCCCCGCCAGCCGGCCGACCACGTGAATGTGGCTGGGGAACCGGAACTCCGGCTCCAGCCACGTCCCCTCCGCCGCCAGCCGGACGAACTCCGTCCCCGACAGCCACCTCGCCATGTCCAGGTAATGCACGCCGCAGTCCAGGCAGCCGAACCCCTCGTTCAGGAACGCCGCCCGCCGGGGCCGCAAGTGCGGCCGGTGCCAGTGGTTGTCCCAGTTGTAGCAGAACCGCATGGACATCAGCCTGCCGATCCGCCCCGCCTGGATATCCCGCCGGATCGAGTTGAACAGTGTGCTTAGCCGGAACTCGAAGTTCATCGCCAGCACTTTGCCAGCCTTCTCGAACGCCGCCACCATGCGATCGCAATCCGCCGCCGATTCCGCCATCGGCTTCTCGCAGTAGCAGTGTTTGCCCGCCGCCGCGATTTTCAGTGCCAGTTCGCAATGCGTCGGCAGCGTGGTGCTCAGCGTGACGGTGTCGATCGGCACCGCCGCGAACATCGCCTCGACATCCGCGAACCCCGGCACGCCATAGCTGTCGCACGCCTTCCGCCGCCGCCCCTCGTCCCGTTCGCAGACCGCGACCAGCCTGAGTTCCTTCGACCGCCCCACCGCCGGCAGGTGCCCATACCCCGCCACCATCCCGCACCCCACGACCGCATGATTAAAAGGCGTCATTCGATGCTCCATGGAACCAGTTCCACAACGGCCGAGTGTATACAGGAACGCAGGTCTCGGGAAAACGGACGAGCCAAATCGGGGACTTCCTTGATTTCCGCCCCCGAGGAGCCGAAACGGGGACTTCCTTGATTTCCGCCTACGAGGCCCAGCAACCCCCTCGACGGCAACCAGCGGAAATCAAGGATGTCCCCGTTTTGGCGTCACAAACAGCAAAAAAACCAGGCCGCCACCCGACATGGCCTCACGCCCCCCGCCGCCCTCTTCAATCTGTCATTTGATATTCATCATTTGGCACTTGTCATTTGACATTGCCGTTTCACCCTCCCCTCGAGCCCCGAGACCCGATACCCGAGACCCATCCCGTAGTCTCCACCCGCGAAAAGTGCTATAACGTAGCCAACCTTTTCCGGAGAACCCCAATGCCCGCCCTCCCCAACTCCCCCGTCGTCAAGCTCGCTCTCGTTGGCGTCAGCCGCGACTGCTTCCCCATCGAACTCACCCGTCTGCGGATGAAACGCCTCGTCGCCGCATGCCGCGAGGCTGGCCTGAAGATCGCGCCCTGCAAGACCATCATCCAGTCCGACACCGACGCCGTCACGGCCCTGGCCGAGGCCGCCGGGGCCGGCGCCAATGCCGCCGTCGTCTACCTCGGCAACTTCGGGCCCGAGGGCCCGCTGTCCATCTTCGCCCAGCGGTTCCCAGGCCCGGTGATGGCCTGCGCCGCCGCCGAGGAGACCGGAGGCGACCTCATCGCCAGCCGGGGCGACGCGTTTTGCGGGCTGCTGAACGCCTCCTACAACTTCGGCCTGCGGCGGATGCGCGTCTACATCCCGCCGGCGCCCGTCGCCCTGCCGGAGCAGTTGGCCAGCCGCATCGGCGAGTTCGTCACCATCGCCCGGATTCTGATCGGCATCGCCACCCTGAAGATATTCTCCTTCGGCCCCCGGCCGCAGGATTTCTACGCCTGCAACGCCCCGATCCAGCCGCTCTATGAACTCGGCGTCGAGGTCATGGAGAACAGCGAGCTCGACCTGCTCGCCCTCTTCCAGGCCGTCGGCGAAAAGGAGCCCGCCGTCCAGAAGACCGTCCGCGAAATGAAGGCCGAGCTCGGCGCGGGCAACCGCTACCCCGACCTGCTGCCGAAACTGGCCCGCTTCGAAGTCGCGCTCAAGCGGTTCGCCGACGTCAACCTCGGCAGCCGATCGTTCGGCGTTTTCGCCAACAAGTGCTGGCCGGCCTTTGAAAAAGCCTTCGGCTTCACCCCATGCTACGTGAACAGCCGCCTGGCAGGCCGCGGCGTGCCCGTCGCGTGCGAGGTGGACATCTACGGCGCGGTCAGCGAATACCTCTGCCAGTTGGCCAGCGACGGCCCAGCCACCCTGCTGGACATCAACAACACGGTCCCAGCGGACATGATCGGCAAAGCCGACCTGAAAGGGGCCGCCCCCGGCGACCTGTTCATGGGCTTCCACTGCGGCAACACGTTCAGCGGCTGCATGAAGAATTTCGAGCTGAAATACCAGCTCATCATGAACCGCCTGATGGAAGACGGCCGCGAAGCCGACATCACCCGCGGCACGCTGGAAGGCCAGATTCGCCCCGGCCCGGTGACGTTCTTCCGCCTCCAGGGCAGCGCCGACGCGAAACTGCTCAGCTACGTAGCCGAGGGCGAGATGCTCGACATGGACCCGCAGAGTTTCGGCGGCATCGGCGTGGTCGCCATCCCCGGCTTCCAGCGTTTCTACCGCCACGTCCTGATCGGCCGGCAATTCCCCCATCACAGCGCGGTGGCCTTCGCCAAGTGCGGCCGCCCGCTGTTCGAAGCGGTGAAGATGCTGGGCTTGACCGATATCGGCACGCCCCTGCCGTCGGGGAATCTATACGCGGGCGAAAGTGCGTTTCAGTAGGGACGTATTGCTTTTGTAGGACACCCGCCCCCCGGGTGTCCTACAAGACAATGCCCCTTTCACTCCGGCGTGACCTGCCGAATAAATTCTTCGTTGCTCGCGAACTTCCCCAGCCGCGACACCAGTATCTTCGTCGCTTCCTGCGTGTTCGCGTTCGCCAGCGTCCGGCGGATCGCGTGAATCGCCTTCAATTCCGGCTCGGTCAGCAGCTTTTCCTCCCGGCGGGTGCCGCTCTTGGCGATGTCGATCGCCGGGAAGATGCGACTCTCCGACAGCTTCTGGTCCAGCACCAGTTCGCTGTTGCCGGTGCCCTTGAACTCCTCGAAAATCACCTGGTCCATTCGGCTGCCCGTGTCCACCAGGATCGACGCGATCACGGTAACGGACCCGCCGTGCTCGATGTTCCGCGCCAGGCCGAAGATTCGCCGCGGGACCTCCATCGCCCCCGCCCCCAGGCCGCCGCTCATCGTGCCGCCGCCGCGCTGCATCTGCCGGCCCTCGCGGTCCCGCGGGCCATGGACGTTGTACGCCCTGGCCATCCGCGTCAGCGAGTCGATCACCACCACCACGTTCCGCCCGCACTCCAGCTCGCACCGGACGTGATCGTGGACCAGCGAGGCCAGCGCCGTGTGCTCAGCCGCCATCTGGTCCATGCTCGACGCGAGCACCTCCGCCTGCGTCTGCCGGCGGAACTCGGTCACTTCCTCAGGCCGCTCGTCGATCAGCAACGCCACGACCCGCAGGTCGGGGTCTTCGGCCCGCACGGCCTTGACGAAGTCGCGAAGAATGGTCGTCTTGCCGGCCTTCGGCGGGCTGACCACCAACCCCCGCGTGCCCTTGCCGACCGGCGCGACCAGGTCCATCACGCGCATGGTCATCTCGCTGCTTCTGCCGAGATGGAACCGGTCCAATGGGTCGATGGAGGTCAATTCGTCGAACGGCTTGCGCTCGGCGAAGTCCGCCGGGGCCAGGCCGCACACGCTGGTCACGTCGGTGATCGTCATCCGATTGTCCCGGCCGCGCGAGGCGGGGCCCTCGACCGTCGCGCCCGCCACGAGGCGGTATTTGCGGATGAGCGCGTCGGGAATGAACACGTCGTTGGGGCGAGGCGAGAACGAGTACCGGGCCTGGCGCAACATGCCGCCGCCCTTGCTTAACTGAAGCACGCCATTTGCTGGTTCCACGGGCAGAATCCTTGAAAGAGACTGTTCGCTGTTTGTGGAGTGCGGTAGCGCAGCTACCGCTTTGGATCGCCCATCCTCATACGCCTCGCCCCATGGCGATCGCAAAGTCGATTCTCTGGTGTCGGGGTGGCACTGGCGGCTTGTCCGCCAGTGCTCCTCCGGGTGATCTGCCGCCGGCAGGCGGGTAATATCTGCCAGGGTCACCCAAACGGATTCTGCGATTGCACTGCGCCTCGCCCAAAGCGGGAGCTGCGCTCCCGCACTCCACAAACAGACAGACGCGCAGACTGCGGCATCGCGATTCGGCTTCAGCAACGGATTCCACGCGGTTCCGCGACCGAGGGGGAAGAGTCCACCAAATCATACCGTCGCCGGCCCGCGAATGCCACCCCCTTGCAGCGCGAACCGCCCCGGCACATGATGACGCCCTTGTGGTTTATCTTATCGGCGGAATGCGGGCCCAAGTGGAGAAGATGATGCGATACACCATTCTGACGTTACTGACCGCGGCCCTCCTGGCGAGCCCAGCCGCCGCAACCATCCCCGATATCCCGCTGATCGTCCAGGAGCGGGCGGCGCTGCCCCGAACCGATAACGTCGTCGTCGGCGCAATCCCGCTGCCCATGGGCGCGGTGCAGGATGTCAAGTCGCTCGCGCTGTTCAGCCGCGACACCGGCGGGCTCTCGCTGGACGCCCCAGCCGAGCAGGCGGTGCCGGCCGTCTTCGCCGTCCGCGAAAAGTGGCTGTACGACAACAGTGTCCGCTGGGCGACGGTCCACTTCACCGCCTCCGTCGGGGCCGACAGCAAAACCAGCTACGTCGTGCGGCAGGCCAACCCGGCCAGGTTTCGCTATCCGATCAGCGCCAGCGCCGTGTGGGACCGCGCGACGGTCGATACCGGGACGATCAAGTTCGTCGTCACGCGCAACAACTTCAACGTGATCGACCAGGCCTGCTACGACCCGACCGGCAAGGGCAAATACGACAAGCCGTTCATCAACGCCGGGCAGGCAAAAATCCGGCTGAACGTCTCGCCCGGCAAGTACAAGGTCGACAACAAGGTCGCGTCGCTGGACGTGATCGGCGACGCGGTCGACCTGACGCCGAAGGTCGACAAGATCGAGGTCGAGGCCGTCGACACCCCGCGGGCCGTGGTAAAGGTCACCGGCCGGTTCATGGACAAGATCACGCCCATGCTGGACTTCACCGCCCGGATCTACGCCCTGCCCGACTCCGGCTCGGTGCGGGTCATGTTCACCCTCGTCAACAAAAGCGGCAAGGAATGGCGCGATTTCCAGGGCATCAACGAGTTCGCCATCGAACTGCCCGTCCGCATCGACGGCGACCTGCAATACACGATCTCCAATTCAGCCGGCGACGACGCCGCCGGCCCGATCGCCCCAGCCGAGGCCGCGAGCATCCTGCTGCCGCACAGCGACGACTACACGCTCGGCGGCATCGCCAAGGGCGGCGGCAAGGCCAAGAGCGTGGCGACTCGCCGGCTGGGCTGGGCCGACCTGGCGGGCAAGGATGTCGGCGTCACGGTCGGCATCCGCAACTTCTGGCAGATGCACCCGAAGGGCCTGACGGTTGGCGGCGACGGCCGCATGTTGATCCAACTCGTGCCGAAGCAGGACAAGCCGGTCCTCGCCCCGAGCGCCGCCGTCTCGCAGGCAACGGCCCGCGTGGACCTGTTCAACGGCGCCGCCCGTACGCACGAGTTCCTCATCGCCCCCCACGCCGCGAGCGCCAGTCCGCGGGCCATCGCACTCGGCATCGTCGACCCGCTGATCGCGACCGCCAGGACGAGCTGGTACTGCCAGGGCACGCAAGCGGAAGGGCCGCTCGTCGACGCGACGCCGGAGTTGTTCAAGCCGGAGCACGCGGCCCTGGCCGCCAACTGGCAGAAGCGCGTGGCGGCGGCGTTGCTGGACGTGGCCGGGCCACGGCGACTCTCCGGCGGCAACAGCGGCCTGGAGGAATACGGCCTGCTCGCCTACGGCGACGCCGCCGACCTGACCCAGCGCGTCACCCCGAACGACTGGCTGGCCAACGTGTGGGAGGGCAACGCCGGCGACTTCGCCCGCGCCGCCATGGTCCAATTCTGGCGCACCGGCGACTGGCTCGCCTGGGACGCCGCCAGCCGGGCCGCCCTGCACCTGGCCGACGTCGAGATCGCCCACATGCACATCCAGGAGCCGGGGCTTGCGGGCATGGAGCGCCCAGCGCCGAGTCGTGGCCTGTTCCGCCAGACCTTCGGCGGCGACCTGTTCGCTGTGTCCGGCCAGATGGACTCCGCAAAGAGCCAGTCGCTCTACGACCTGTATCACATGACCGGCGACGCCTGGTTCCTCGACGCCGGCCTGCTCACCGCCTCCTACGCGATGAAACACACCGGCAACTCCCTCCGCGCCGCCTCCAACCGGACCAAGATCCTCATCGCCGCCTACGAGCAGACCGGCGACAAGCAATACCTCGACGAAGCCGGCAAGTGGCTCGATGGCCAGATCCTCCGCCGCTCGCCCCTGGCCAAGTGGGACATGACCGGCGCCGGCTACGGCGTCGCCGCCGAGGCCCTGTTCGACCTCTATCGCCTCACCGGCGAAGACCGCTGGGCCAAGGCCGTCGTCAACTGCTGCGACTCGCTCATCAAGAGCTTCGGCACGAACGCCCCAGCCGGCGCCACCGCCAACTGCTTCGGCCTGGCCTACCAACTGACCGGCAGCGACGAGTATCTGAAGAAGGGCGTGCAGATGCTCAACCTGTCCGCCAACGAGCGGATCGCCGGGCCGAGTTCCTTCGCCCAGGCCTTCCGCCTGTCGCCCTATTTCCTGGTGTATCTGACGAAGGACTACAAGCCGCCCCAACCGGTAGTGCAGAAGTGATGCCGCTCAGTCCCCCAGCAGCACGGTCATGTAAAACGAGGTGCTGGCGATGAGGTCCTCCCCGCCCTTCACCGTCACGGTGACAGGCCGCCGGGTGACGACCTCCGCATCCACGGCCGCGCGAAACGTGTAGGTACCCACGTTGCCGCTGATCCGCCTCTCGCTGTCGATCGCGGTCACGCCCCGCGGCAGCCCGTCGAACATCACCTGCACCGGCCCGTTGAACTCCCGGCGGTAGATGGTGATCACGATCGTCGCGGTCCGCCCACGCTTGATCCGAACCGGCTCCGGCTTCTCGACGAACAGCCCCGCGTCCGCGAGCACCACCGCCGACAGCAGCAGCACGCCAAGGCCAGCCAGCAACACGCTTCGTCGCAACATCGTCGCCTCCCGCCGATCCCCGCAACAATCATAGAGGACTATCGGCCAAAGTGAACGGTCTTGTTCATCGCCAAACCGCAGCCGTCACGCCCCGGGCCGTTCCGCCGAACTGAGGATCTGCACCAGGCCGATGATCGCCTGCACCGCGCCCCAGATGATCGCCCCGTAGGCGACGACCACCACGCCGCCCTCCCGGCTGGCGGCCGCCAACTGGTACGACCCCGCCGTCACAACGATCCCAGCCAGGCAGATCAGCAGGCCGCTGGTGAACTTCCGCATGCCTCGCCGCCGCGGGGCCTGCTTTCGCACCTTGCGAACCGCATCGAGCGCCTCGCGGGCCTGGCTGTCGGTCATCCCCCGGCTGGTCAGGCGCAGCAGCACGTAATCGTCGCTCAGCCCGCGCGCAACCAGCTCGGCCGCGAAGGCCTTCACCGCCTTCGGGTCCCGAATGTCCAGGTGCTGCTGCTCGATCGTGCTCGCACTGTGCAATCGCGACATCGCAGGCCTCCCATCGATGTCGACTCCCCACTCCGCCGGCCACGAAATGATTCCCGGCAAGAGAAATGTAGCTTCTATTGTATCGGCTGGCCGCCCCCTCCCGCAACGCCCGAACTTGGCGCCCGGACGATCGACCGCCCGCAAGAACCGCACCGTGCCCCTGGGCGGACTCTTCATGTCGCTTGCGTTTTCGCATGCCCGGCTTAGCCCGTTCGTAGCGTGCCCGTAAAGGCATTTCCCGAAGACCGCCCTACGGCGGTACTACAAACCAGCCCGCAAACTGAGGCCGTATGCAAGCGTCCGAAAACGCTCTTGCAGAGCCGTCCCGCAGTCCCGACAATACTTTGAACGACATGTCTGGCCCGCGTGGGCATGGCTGCTCCCCCGTCCCAAACAACCGGACGGCGTTCCAGCCATGGCGCCCATCGAATGACGCCTGATAGACCACTACGACACATACGCGTGCATGCTCGCCCCCGACAGGGCGCTCACGATGCTCGCCATCAGCGTTACCACGATCGCAGCCGCGCCCGCGATCGACCACGCCGCCGTGATCGCACGGTATCGCCGCGGGAACATGTGCCGGAAGTGGAAGTACCCGAGGAACACCAGCCAACTCACCAGCGACCACATCTCCTTCGGGTCCCAGAACCAGTAGTCGCCCCAGGCGACCTTGCCCCAGACCGACCCGAGCACCAGGCCCAGCGTCAGCAGCGGGTAGCCGAACAGCGTGACGCGGTAGGCAGCGCCGTCGAACTCGCTGATCGACTTCGATTCCTTCCCCCTGGCCGCATCCGCCACCGACAGCACCAGTAACACGACGGCGTGGGCTGCCGCCATGAACAGGATCACGTACGACAGCATGTACGACAGCACGTGCGGGCCGAACAGCCAGGTCCGAAGCGCGGGCATCAGCGTCTTCGGCGTGGCGGAGAACGACGAGACGTTTATGTACGCCGCCGGCAGCGCCAGCACGATCCCCAGCACGCAGTCGACGTACGGCAGCTTCGCTCCCAGCAGCCCGCGGCAGAACAGCGACAGCGGATACATCAGCATGCCCATGGACAGGAATATCTCGAACATGTTCTGCAACGGAAGATGCTGCACGTGCCGCCAGCGATAGACCCACAGCCCCCCGATCAGGGCCGAGCCAGCCAGGAACAGCAACTCCGCCAGCCAGCGCAGCGCGACAGCCGGCCTCGTGCGGCCATTGAACCGCAGAATCGCGACGGCGACGAAAATCACGCCGGCCAGCGCAAACAACGCGATCGCCGCCACGAGGATCGGCCCGTAGGGCCAGGCCTTCAGCCCGAATTTGTCGGCTGCGGCGTTATGCATGTCGCCTCCCGCGCCCCCACCGCGCCGCCGGGGCGATCCAGAACTTCCACAGCAGCCCGAACATCCCGACCGCGTAGCCCGCGAACACCCACCCAACGCCCGTGTCCGCCCGCACCTCGAAGATCGTCACGTCGTCCCGACGCCGGTCCCAGTCCACCTGGTAGAAGTGGTAGCCGCCATAGTGCAGCGGGCGATTCACTTCGACCACCTGCCGCTCGACCTCCTGCCCGGCCACCAGGACCGACACGTCCGCGTTGTACGACTTGATGTTGCCGAAGTCGTCCGACCGCGACAGCACGAACTGGAACGGGGCGTCCTCGGGCCAGGCCGGCCAGGTGTCGCGGCAGACGCTGTCATCCGCCCGGGCGGGCGGCAGAATCCAGAACATCCACGACCTCTCCTGGAGATGGACGGCGACGCGCACCGCCGGCTGCGGCGACGACTCGTCCGGCTGGGCAGGCACATACCGCATCGAGAGCCCTGCCCCGTCCGGCTCGCCGGCCTCCGGGAAGGCATATCGAATCTCCGGCGCCTTGCCCGCGAAGGCCAGCTCGACCTCCAGCGCCGGATTGACCGGCGGGCCGCCCGCGTCGAGCACGCGATCCTCGCGCTGGGTCGCCGGCCGGCTCGTAACCTGGAGCCGCGAGAACGCACGCCTGATCCGCACGGTGGCTGCCGGGTCCGCCAGAGTCGTTTCCGAGCCGGCAGCCGCTTCCAGCCGCACCGGCAGGCCCTTGGAGGGTCGAATCTCCAGCGCGGCTGACGCCGTGGCGTGCGGAAGATATTCGAGAACTTCCACCGACCCGAACTGGTCGAGCGAGATGGCCTGGCCGATCTTCCAGTGGACGTCCGACTCTCGTTCCTCCGCTTGCGGCGAGCCGGGCGACGGCATTCGCAGCGTGATGTGCAACGGCCACTTGGCGGTGGGCTTGTAGTAGTCCATCCAGAACCGGTTCAGGCGAATCGCGAACGGCAGGTTGGACGCCGCGCCGGCATCGTCGCGCACCATCGCCGTCGGCTGACCCTCGTAGAGCCTCATCTCCTTGGATCGCGGGTCCTTCGCCGCCGTCGCGCCGGCGTGCAGGCGGTAGATGGCCTTCGACCCGAGCAGCGACCCGATGATCACCAGCGCCGGGCCGAGGTGGATGCACAGCGGCCCCAGCCGGCGCATCCCCGGAAACACGATCGGGCTGGCCAACAGGCCGAGCGTCAGGACGATCCAGAACGCCGCCAGCGGCGGCGAGTTGAAGAACTCGACCGACGGGTCCGTCCCCCGAGGCCCCGCCGACATGCGAGCCCCGGCGATGGCGAAGACGATGAACAGGGCGATCAGGATCAACCCGATCCACAACCCCACGCGGCGCACGTATGGCTTGATGGATGGGGAGCCGGGCGGGCTGGATGACTGAGTCTCGCTCATCGACGGGGAATTCTAGGCGACGCAGCAGGCAATGTCAGGTCGCGGCCTCGACGGCGGGTTCCGCCTCGACCCTCGGCGCCCCTGCCCTCTTCGGGCGGGCCAGGAACATCAGGCTCAGCACGCCCGCCAGCATCGTCAGCACCAGCACAATCGCGGCGCCCGTGAGCATCCAGATCGGCCTGGCGTTCCGGCTGGACACGACTTCCGCCTGGACGATGCCCATGGTCACGCGGGCCATCGCCACGCCCTTGACGTCGATGAACCGCCGTTCCAGGTCGTCCCGCGCGGCGTTCGCCGCTTTGAGCTGCCGCGCCCGTTCCTCGAACGCCTTGCCCAGGCCGACCAGTTCCAGGTGCTTCGCCCGCTGCTGCTCGATCCGCGAGGCCAGTTCGTCAACCTTCGCCTTGCCGGCGACGGCCGATTCCTTCAGCTCGATGTAGCGTTTGCACTGCGCGATGTTCGTGCGCAGATTCCTCAGTTCGCCCTCGCTCCGGGCGATGCCGTCGGTCAGTTTGGCCATGTTGTCCGTCAGCGTGCGGACCAGCAGGCTCTGGTTCGGATCCGCCGCCCGCAGCGCCTTTGTGTAGGCAATCTGGGCCTTCTCGAACCGCTGGGTTGCGGCGGCGATCGTCTCGTCGGCCGAGCGCGTGTTGCGATCTTTCAACGCCTCGACCAGGGCGTCCGAAGCCGCTGTCCACTCCCGTTCCGCCGTCTTCAACTCCCCCGCATACTGGGCGCGGTACTGCGCCTGCTCAGCCGAATCCCGTGCCAGCCGCTCCTTGTCCAGCGCGATGCTCTTTTCCAGGCCCGCAGCCTCCCGCTCGCGCATCTCGACCTCGCGCCCCAGCCTCGCCACCAGCGCCCTCGCCGCGATGCCCGCATCCGCCTTCGCATCCACCACGCCGGCTTCGCGAAGCTGCGCCAGCTCCGTCTGCACCTTCAACTGCGCCAGGCTCTCCCTGGCCAGCGACTCCTCGTCGGCCGTCGTTGCCTTCGCGATCTCGGCCAGCCGGCCCTTGATCGCCCCCAGCACCGCGTCCGACGCCTGGTTGTCAGCCAGCCCGGCCTGGGCGCACAGTTGCTTCTTCGCGGCGGCCTCCGCGTTCGCCGCCACCCGGCAGTCGGCCTTGGCGCTCTTGAGGGAGTCGTCCAGTTCCTCGATCGTGTGGCCCTGCCGGATGGCGCTCACCTTGCCGTCGCGCCAGCGGAGGTAGCCCTTCATGACAACGTCCGCCGCGGCCCGGCTCAGTTTCTCGCTGCTGTCCCAGCCGTGCACGACCAGCCGGGCGGACTCGGAACTGCCGTCGGCCTTGCCGAGTTCAATCCGCCAGCGGTCGCCCGCGAGCACGCCGGCCGATTTCTCGTGCGGGAGCCGCTCGGTCTCGCGTGTGAACGCTTCCAGTTCCCGCATCGCGATCGTCGCCGCCGGCTCGATCGACTCCGACGCCGCCACCGGGAACGCACGCACGTCCATCCACCCCACCGAGTGATACGACGGGCGCACCGCGGCCCAGATCGCGAACTCGACCACCATCAGCACCACCCCGGCGCACACGCCGATCGCCGTCGCCCACCGGCGGTAGACGGGCCAGTTGATCCGCTGCCACGCAAGCCGCGCCCTCGGCTGCTCCACCGCCGCCGGGGCGGGCGCGATCGGCCGGCCCAACGCCTCCACTTCCTTGCGACGCTCTTCCAGATTCTTTTCCGCGGCGGCCAGCGACGCTTTGGCCAGACGCACTTCCTCCCACCCGCTCAGCACGTCGCGTTCAGTTCGCTTGATCGCATCCCCGCGGCTCTCCAGGTCGTGGGCCAGCCGCTCCGCCTCCGCGTGCTGGCGACGGGCCAGTTCCTGCGCCTCCGCCAGCCGCTTCGCCTCAGCCTCCAGTTCCGCCAGCTTTTGGCGCACCTCGTCGTTGCGGGCCTGCGTGTCGCGCTTCTGGGCGACGATCGCCTCGCGCGTGGCCGCCACCTCGGCCTCCACCGCGGCGATCTTCGCTCGCCGGGCCGCCGCCTCCCGGTCCACTTCCGCCTGCTGCCGGCGAATCGATTCTCGCTGGCCGGCCAGGCCCGCCTGCACCGCCTCGACGTCCTTCTGCCGCTGCGACAGCGAACGTTCCAGCTCCTCCAGCGTAGCCGTCGTCGAGTCCGCCTCCGCCGCCCGACGCGCCAGGTCCGCCTCGAGTTTTGACACCCTCTGCGAGAAGGCAGCCTCCGCCTTTTGCAGCCGCTGCCTGGTCTGGGCGACGGCCCGCTGATGGGTCGCAAAGTCGGCCTGCGCCTTCGCGAACTCCTCGCGCCGCTGCGACAGCGACGCCTCGCCCTCCGCAAGCGTCTTCTCGCCCTCAGCCACCGCGGCGATTCGCGATTCGACTTCCGCCGTCTTTCGGCGAGCCAGGTCGACCCGCGAAGCCAGTTCGACTTCCGCCTCCGCCCGCGCCACGTCGGCAGCCTTGATCCGGCTGGCCAACTCGCGCTCCTGGCGCGTCCGCTCAGCCTCGGCGGCCTCGCGACGCGCCGCCATGTCCGCCACCGTCGTGGCCGTCAGTTTCTCCGCGGCCGCCCGCGCCGACGCCGCCAGCGCGTCCGCAGCCGCCTGGGTCGACGTGGTCAACCGGTTCGCTTCCGCACGGGCTGCCGAGGTAACGCCCTGGGCTTCCGCCTTCGCCGCGGACGTAACCTGATCCGCTTCCGTTGTCGCCGCCGACGTGAGTCGTTCCGCCTCCGCCTCAGCCGCGGACGTGACCCGAGCCGCGTCCGCCTTCGCCAGCGACGTGAGTCGGTCAGCCTCAGCCTTTGCCGCCAACGCGACTCGCGCCGCCTCCGCCTTCGACGACGACGTGACCCGGGCGGCCTCCTCTTTCGCGGCCGCGACCTGCGCCTCGGAGTCCATCGCCAGCCGGGCGGCTTCGATCTGGGCCGACTCCAGCTTCTCCCGCGCCTGCGCCAGCAGAACCGCCCTGAATTCCGCGGTGTCCCGCTCCGCCGAAGCCTTCGCCCGGTCCAATGCCTCCTGAGCCTGCTTGGTAAGCTGCTCGGCGGCGGCCCGGCCTTTCGCGATCAGATCATTCGCCTGCATGGCGGCATCGTCGCGGGCCTTGCGGGCACGGGCCGCCAGTTCCGCGGCGTACCGCCGAAACTCCGCCTGCCGCCCGGCCAGGCCTTCGTCCAGTTCGCGATGCCGCAGTTCCAGGGCGATGACTTGCCGTTCGAGTTCCGCCTGCCGCTGCCCGAGAGTGCGGTCCAGTTCCTCGCGGCGGTCGGTGATCTGGGCGTCCAGCGCCTCCCGTTGCCCGGCCAGGTTCGCCACCGTCGCCTGGAGCCGCGCCAGTTCGCCCGTCAGTTCCCCCCGCTGCCGCGCGATTTGCTCCTCGTTGGTCTTCAGCGTCAACCGCTGGGCCGCCAGCACCGACCGCACGTGCTCAAGCTGCGCCCGCTCGGTGGCCACCTGGTTCGCCAACTGGCGCAGCTCGCGATGCGACTGGCGGACCTGCTCCGCCAGTCCACTGGGGGAAAATGCTTCGGGCGGAGACGGAATCGGCGCAGCCGGCTCGGCCGGCAGAGAACCGGGCTCGCCGGCCTTCGGATCGTTCGGCTGGGGGCCGAGCGGCGGGTTGAAGTACTTTGCGGCCATGCTCACCAGATCATGGAGTGAGTAGGACCCGTGCTAATTGGGCTATTGTAACCGATTTGCCGACGGGCGCGAGCGGTTTCGTCGATCAACTCATGGCCCGCGACAGGTGTTTCTGGGTCCACGGGCAGGCCACGATGCACCGGCCGCAGATGGCTTGCGGGATGCCTTGGGCGGCCGACTGCTCGCCGGCGGACTTGCAGCACGCGAAGGCATCGAAGAACTCGCCACGCTTCATCGCCACGGTCCAGGCCTTCCCGCTCGGGGCGCCGGCTGGGCACGCCTCCACGCACGCCCTGCACTCTCCGCACCGGCTCTCGGTAATCGGCTGGCCGACGGGCAGGTCCGCGTCCGTCACGACGCTGGTGATGCGCATGGCCGACCCAAACCGCTCGGTGACAAGCAGCGCGCATTTGCCGATCCAGCCGAAGCCGGCCCGGGTGGCGACGGTCTTGTGCGGCAGCGGGGTCCAAAGCGTGTCGCTATCCAGCCCAGCCACCGTCGCCGGGCTGCCCCAGGCCTTGCAGCCGGCGGTGCGCAGGAAGTCGGCCGCCTCATCTGCCAAGGCGGTCAGTTGGGAATTGACACGGCAGTATTCATCGTAGTACTCGGGAGTCGGGCCGTCGGCGATCTCGCGAATCACGCCGGGGTTCAGCGCGACCGCGATACAAACGCCGCGCGGCATTTCCCGGCGGGCCTCCGCGGGAATGCCCGCCAGGTCGGCAAACCCGACCCACGACGCCCCGCGTTCGAGCAGCATTTGACGCAACTGACTGGAGACGTCCATGGTGACACTCACAGATATCGCAGACCTGACGTTTTGATTATACCCCCCCTCGTGCGATTTGTGTCCCGTCGAGATGCGATGACCGCTACTGTGCCCGTTCCCGGGCCTGCTCGTCCGCAGTCAGCGCTCGCACGTCGCGCCACGCCCCAAGCCACCGCCGCAGCACCGTCGAGCAGCCGGCGATCAGGACCGTGCCCAGGCCGAAGATCAGGAACCAGGGGCCCAGGCCGAAGAACAGGCTCAGCAGGCCGATCATCCAGATCGGCCCGACGATCGCCGCCGCCACGAGCCAGACCGACCAGGCGGTCCACCGCGTCACCCAGCGAATCACCGCCAGTTGGAGGACCCACAGGATGAACAGGAACGCGAAGACGAGCGGGATCGCCAGCAGGAGCATCCCGAGGAACCACAGGCTGCCCGTCAGCCCCGCCAGCAACCCGCCGACTGACAGCAGCCCAACCCGCCAGCGGACCACGCCGCGCACGCGTTCGATCGCCTTGACAACGACGGCGTCGCGCGAGACCGCCGGGCCGGGCATGGGGGGAGCCGCTGGTGCGGCGTCGCGAATTGGAATCTCGTCGGGCGTATCCACAGGCCGTGGCCTGGTTCGATCAGAGTCTGGAGCCTTGCGGTCCATCGATGCCCCGAATCTGGAGCCCGCGGAACATAGCGGCGCCCGGCGGCGGGGCCGAGGGCGGCCCGGCTCGCTAAGTGGCATTCTACCCCGCTGCATCCGGCAGGCGGAGTGGGACGAACCGCGTCGCTTTCGGTTCGGTCAACCCGCAGTCTGGTAAATCGCGGGGCGGTACGTTGGCTCCGGGATAGGGTCGCCTTTTTCGCGGGCGACCTCCAGCCAGGCCTGCTTCGCCTTCTGCACCTCAGCCAGCGCCTCTTCCGGGGTGTCGCCGAACGCGGAGCAGCATTCCAGGTCGGGGATGTCCGCGACGTAGCACTCGTCCTCGGGGCTGAAGAACACCACGATGCAGTAATCGCTGGACATAGGTTAGTCCTCCAACTTCAGATTATACCGCTCGATCAGCCTGAGTAGTTGCCTTACTTGATACGGCTTGGCCTGTCCGCCAACCGGTTGCAGATTCAGCTTTGTCACCAGGCGATCGTGACGCAGGATGTGGTGGCTGCCCGCAATGCGCTCGACGCGGAATCCGAGACCCTCCGCCAGGTTGATGATGTCTGAAAAGGGGATGTTCGCCACCCTCCCCCGTCCGATACTCCACAGCAGTTTACGCCGATTCATGTCCCACCTCGGATTGGCCCGCTTCGTCCGGCAGGCGGAGTTGGATTCGCTCGATGGACTGGGCGGCGCCGGTGGCGGGGTCCACGCTCACCAGCAGGCCGGACAGGCGGGCGTCGCGCTCGGCTACGTCGAAGGGGAACGGCATGCCCGTCACCATCGACTCGACCACCGCCTTCTTGTCGCGGCCAAGCACCGAGTCGTACGGGCCGGTCATGCCGACGTCGGTGATGTAGGCGGTGTGGCCGCCGAGGATGCACTCGTCGGCCGTCGCTATGTGCGTGTGCGTGCCGAAGACGATGCTCGCCCGGCCGGTCAGATAATGGCCGAGGGCGACCTTCTCGCTGGTGGCCTCGGCGTGGACATCGACCACGCTCACCTTCACGTCCGGCGGAAGCTGGCCCAGGATCGCGTCGGCAGCGGCGAACGGGGAGTTGGCCTGCTTCATGTAGATTTGGCCCAGCAGGCAGAAGAAGGCGACCTTCACGCCGCCGACATCGAGCAGGCTGACTGGCCTGCCGATCGCCCGCTCGGGCAGGTTGGCTGGGCGAACGACTCGGTCGGACTCTTCCAACAGCGGATAGACATCGCGCTTGCGGTAGACGTGATCGCCGAGCGTGACGGCGTCGACGCCGTGGTGGCGAAGCTTGCTGAACAGCGGCTCGGTCAGCCCGGAGCCGGCGGCGGCGTTCTCGCAGTTGGCAATGACCGCATCGACGCCGCGGGCCTTGACGAACGGGGCCAGCAGCGCCTCGATCGCCTTGCGACCGGGCTTGCCCACGACATCGCCGATGCAGAGGATATTCATAGGGATCGGGGGCCGGGGATCGGGGGTCGGGTCTGCAAGAGGACCGCTGGTCTTGAAACCACCGACCCCAGTCCCCGACCCCCGATCCCCAATGTTTATCTCGCGTAATCGACCGCCCGGACTTCGCGAATCAACGTCACCTTCACTTCGCCCGGATAGGTCAGTTCCTTCTCGACGCGATTGGCGATCTCGCGGGCGATTCGGAACGTGTCCTTGTCGTCCATCTTCTGGGCGTCCACGATCACGCGGACCTCGCGCCCGGCCTGGATCGCATACGCCTGCCGCACGCCCTCGAACGAGCTGGCGACCTCTTCGAGCTTCTCCAGCCGCTTGATGTAACGCTCCAGCGATTCGCGCCGGGCGCCGGGGCGGACGGCTGAAATCGCGTCGGCGGCGGCGACCAGCGGCGTGTAGATGCTGTTGGGCTCCACGTCGCCGTGGTGGCCCTGGACCGCGTTAATGACTTCCTTGCCTTCGTTGTAGCGGCGGACGAGTTCGGCGCCGATTTCCGGATGGCTGCCCTCGGCCTCGTGGTCAGCAGCCTTGCCGATATCGTGCAGCACGCCGCACCGCCGGGCCAGGTCGCCGTCGAGGCCCAGTTCCTCGGCCATCACCTGGCAAAGGTAGCCAACCTCCAGCGAGTGCCGGAGCACGTTCTGCCCGTAGCTGGTGCGGAAACTCAGCCGCCCGAGCAGGTGCTGGAGCTTCGGGTGCAAGCCCCGCAGGTTGGAATCCAGCGTCGCCTTCTTGCCCATCTCGATAACGCGCTCCTCGACTTCCTTGGCCGTCTGCTCGACGACCTCCTCGATGCGGGCCGGGTGAATCCGGCCATCCTGAATCAGCTTTTCCAGCGAGCGGCGGGCGACCTCGCGGCGGACCGGGTCGAAGCCCGACACCACCACCACGCCCGGCGTATCGTCCACGATCACGTCCACGCCTGTGGCCTTCTCGAACGCCCGGATATTCCGGCCCTCGCGCCCGATCACGCGGCCCTTCATGTCGTCGCTGGGGATTTCCACGGTGGACACGGTCGAGTCGCAGGTGTGCTCAGCGGCATACCGCTGAATCGCCTGCACGACGATCATCCGCGACTTCTCCTTCGCGGAGTCCTGGGCCTCGGTGGTCAGCCGCTCGATCAGCGTCGAGCACTCGTGGCGGACCTCGTCCTCCAGCCGTTTGAGCAGCAGTTCCTTGGCTGCCTCCTCGCCCAGGCCGCTGATGCGCAGCAGGTTGGACTTCTGCTCGGAAAGCAACTGGTCCGCCTGGGCTTCCTTGTCGGTGATGGTGGTCTCGCGGGCCTTGAGTTTCTGGCCGAGGGCGTCGAGCGATTTCTCCTTGGCCGCCAGCGTCTCCATTTTGCTGTCGAGGTTGTCCTCGCGTTTGGCGATGCGGCGTTCGTCGTCGCGAAGCGCCTCGCGGGTCTTGCTCGATTCGCCCTCGAAGGATTCCCGCATCTTGATGAGTTCGGACTTGGCGTCCAGTTCGGCCTGGCGGCGTTTGCCTTCGGCCTCCCGTTCCGCCTGAGCAATAACCAGGTCGGCGTCGTGACGCGCGGCGTTCAACTGCGCCCGGCCCCACATGCGGAGCCCGAGCAGGGTTCCGCCCACGCCGACACCCAAGGCCAGGACCACCAGAACAACAACGAGCACAGGGTTCAAGATAGGCCCCTTTCATAAGTTGGGAGCATCGAGGGCCTTGGCGGACGGATCGTCGAGAGCGGCGGGAATGGGTCCGCGAGTGCGGACGGCGTCACGAGAGGCGGGTGCAGGAAGAAACCCCGGCGGCGGTCACCGCAGCCGAGGCCCAAACCCTGGTTGGCTCCACATGTCAGTCTGCGCAGCGGCCCGATGCAGGCAGGCCCGCAACCGGCGGGCCCGCCGAGGTGGGTAGCCGTCGTCGGCCTGCAACGCCCTCACCGGGGAAGGCGCGGTATCCACGCCCGCCAGTCGGCGACGCAGTGCAGCCACAACGTCGGCCCCGTCCACGTGATCCGACGAATCGAACCGCGGGACAAGGCCCAGCCACTGCAGCAGAAATCGTATCAGTGAATACACCAAGGCTCTTTTCCTGACTGCCTCAACGTTGACATTCCCCGGCTGACCCGCTTCGGGGCGGGCGGCGCTCGACGGCGTCAGACCACGGCCGTCTACTGCTCTGCCAAAGAAAAAGATCAACATGCAGCGTCCAACGCTGCTGTTGTCAATATATCGGCAGGTCCGGGCTGCGTCAAGATTTGTACGAGTATTCCGCATAGACCAGCGGCGTGGCGTCGTCGCTGGTGATCCGGTAGACCCGGCCGAGCACGTCGTCGATCCCGCCGGCCGAGCCGTAGGCGTATTCTACCACTTCGTCGCGACCAATGTTCCACGTGGAACATTCCTCGTATCACGCCTCTCCCGCCTGCGGGGGAGGTCCCCGGCTTTAGCCGGGGGGTGGGGGCCTTCTCCATTCTGGAGGGCCACGCTCTGTCGTGGCCGACGGACCCGACGGAGCGGGTCCCTCCAACGCGCGGGATGCAACAAAAAGGGCCTCCTCTGCCCAATGTTCCACGTGGAACTGTATTATGCGACTAATACACCGGCCACGAACACGCTATGGCGCACCGCCAATAGCGATATTATCGGACACGCCCGCCGGGAGGATGACACCGGATTTTCAAACCGCTTATGGCCATTCCTGCACGAGTCAAACTCCGCCTGAATGTGCCGATCCGAGGCACACCACGACCGGACG
>JAQTVL010000342.1 GCA_028706835.1 Phycisphaerae bacterium
GCAGGGCCGGTTATGACAGGGTCCTCCGCATGATGGGGCTTGGAGCCGACGATCGCTGGGTCTATTGCCCCGGTCCCAGGACGGACGTCAGTCACTGGTTGCGCCAGTTCCCGACCGCCGAACGCCCCACCGCCCTTCTGGCAAATGACATGTTCTGGGCGATCCTCATGCCCCAGTTGCTGTCAGCCAACGTGAAGGTGCCGGAGCAACTGAGCGTCGTCATGATTGGCGCCGCCGAGTATGGCGATCACCTCCTCGGCCATGACATCTTCCATCGCCGCCGGCAGGCCGTCCGTGCTGGTAACTCGGTCGGTGACGAGCCGCTTAGCCGAGCCCTGCTGTCGCGGATGCCAACCGTTACCTATCTGCCCGTGGCCGACCTCGCGGAGGCCGCCGTCGACGAGGTGGTCCGGCGTATCAGCGACCCTGCCGCCGATCCAATTCATCGCCAATTTACCCCGGAACTGATCCCGGGCGACACGACGGCGCCGCCTCCGCTGTAGACGCCACCCCACCAGGTGTTGCGTGAGTGCAACGCCGCAATACATTGCCATAACCACCCTGTAAACATGATGTTACTGCGATCATATCCCATTAATATCCCATTTCTTGTGTTGATTTCTTAGACTCATGCGAAAGTTGACGAAGGAAGAGAGAAATTTATAACTATATAGTTCTCAATATGTTATGCGTTTCATGCCTCGAATTCGTCTTGCTGGCACGCCGCTTGCTCTCTACGCAATGCAGGCGGGTCGATGGTCGGCCAGGCTGAGGACGTGGAAACGAAACCTTGCCTCTTGGGGTGACGAGAGGCGTAATCGAAGGAGTGGGGAAGATGAATGCGACGTTGCGAATGCGAGTGGCAATGGCGTTGGTGGCCGGTTTGGCGTGGTGCGCGTCGGCGAGGGCGGACCTGATTTTGACCGCCGCCACCGAGGAGGCGAACGACAACTCAATTGCCGGGACAAACGGCCCGGTGACAGCCAAGGTGGCGACGAACAGTCACTTTTTCGACTTCCGAGACAAGAACGGCGACGGGGTGTTCGATGACCCGATCGTCGGAGGGCTGAACCTCAACGGGAAGATTCTTTCATACAATTGGCTCAGTACAGTTCCCGACAATCCTGTGGATCATGCCGGTTACGTCTTTAAACTGGACCTTAACGGCGGCCCGATTTTCAACGGCGGCTCGATTATCAATTACGGAGACGGTAGTAAGTCCACAGGGTACATCAACATCATCAACGCCGGGGCCATCACCCTGACCCAGTTGAGCACCAGTAAGAGCAACAAGGGCTGGGCCGGCGGCATCAGTGTGGTCCATACCGGCGATTTCACCGCGACGAGCGTGACCGCAAATGTCGTAAACAGCCAATCCTATAGCGGCGGAATCAAACTGTATGGCAATGGCGGCGGTGCTGGAACCAGCGGTGCGTTGCGGATCGACACGTTGCAGGCCGCCGACCTCACGTCCTCTGGCTACGGCGTGGACATTCAGCACTATAACTCGGTCAACATCACCACGCTATTGCAGGCCACACGCTTCTTTCTTGGCCCCGCCCCCGGCGACGTCCAGATCATAAACATCGGCAGTGGCGGCGTCACGTTGCCGACTGTGGATGTCAGCAGTACGTCCAACCTGAACTCGAACACGGAAACCTCCGATGTTACAATATCCACCACCGGCCCGGTGACGATCAACGGCGACCTGACCTTCTTCGCAACTGGTCTAAGCGGGGGGAGCGGCGGCAAGAACGCGGGCGACGTGACCATCACGGCTGGGGCGAAGCTCTGGGTCAAGGGCACGATCAACGGAGACTGCGACTACGGCAACACCTTTGACGGCTACCTCGATCTGACCACTACGGCCACGGGCTCCGATCCGACCATTGTGATCGGTTCGAGCGGCGTCGCCAAGACGCTGGACCTGGCCAAGGTTCAGTATGTTCGGTTCGCCGCGAGCAATCACGCAAGCTTGATCTACCAGACCGTCAGCGGATTCACCGGCAACGGCAGCACACAGCTCCGGGTGGGCGCCGCCAACGACGTCGTCTACTATTTCGACTTCAACGGATTCAACGCGACTCTGCGGGCGGGCGGGACGGATGGCGTCTATACGATCGGCGACAGCGGTATCCTCAAGCCGTACTCGCAGGCCAACACGCCGACCAACAACTCCAAGTTGTGGATCGGCACTGCACAACCGACGGCCAGTTTGCAGACAACCAGCGGCGCCCAGGCGTTCGGCAAGGTGCTGTTGAACTCGGTTCAGAGCGACACCCTCAACCTTCACAGCTACGGATACCATGCGAGCGACACCAATGCCTCGGTAACGCTGACCGGGGCCGCAATGTCGAGCAACGCCCCGACCCTCGTCAACTTCGGAACCGTGTCCGCGATCAATGTCGGGCTGAACACGAGCGTCGCGGGTGAATACACGGGCACCGGCAGCGCGATCACGATCGACAACCTCGCGACCAACAGCAGCGACACCAGCCAGGGCTCGGACAACGGCAACGCCTACATCTACGTCACCGGGATCGTCGGCTGGGCCAAGGCAGCCCCAGCCGGCTCGGACTTCGACTCGGGGGAGGCCCTGTCGGCGTACGTGGCCAACAGCACGTCTCTGGCGGGCTTGGCGTCCGTGGTCCACGATTTCGTCGGAAACGCCGATTACACCTCGGCCAAACTGCTGGCTGGGACGACCACGAGCGACGGGGCGCAAACGGCGCAAATGAACTGGCGACAGCACACCGCCACGGAATACAGCGACAGCCAGGTCATCAGCGACGTGGTGGACCTGACGCTGGACGTGAGCAAACTGGCCGACACTACCTACGTGCTCCAGATGACCTACGACCCGTCGACCATCCCGACAGGCAAGACGGAGGCGGACCTCGCCCTTCTGTATTCCGCCGATGGTTTGACCTGGGCCAACGCCGGGACCGGCAGCAATCTAGGCGCGTGGACCAGCAGCGATACAACCCCGGGTCAATGGGGCGTGGATACGGCGACGAACGTGGTCTGGGCTGTGCTGAACCACAACAGCCAGTTCGCGATCGGCACGGTAGTCCCCGAGCCGGCGACGATGGGGTTCTTGGCGCTGGGTGGGCTGGCGATGGCTGGAGCCGCAATCCGCCGCCGTTGGAGAGGCCGCACGTGAAGCCGCGGGCGATGGCGTGAGGGCGAGAGCAGGCAGGGGCACCACTTCATGCGTAACGTGCCCTTCGAGTACGGCCATCCCGCGTTGCGCGGCGAAGCGAATCAGGGAGCGATGTTCCCGACCTGGTTTCGGCTGCTGTCGCCGGCCCACATCGGCAGGGCGCTGCGGGACCATCCACTGGGGCGGATTCCCTGGCACTTTGTGCGTTGCCCGGGCATGCAGTCCTGAGGAAAATAATTCCCCCCCCACCCCCGCCGCCAGCCAGGAGGCCTTGACGCCATGACCACCCGGATGCCCGGAATCAAATTTCCTATCAGTCACAAAGGGGTAAGACAAAGAGCACGAAACGGCGAGGACTCTGTTAAGGCGTCGTGTTATCGCTAACGCGTCGTTGTGCAGAATGGACAACAGGCGACGACTGAAAGGACGGTCGAGATGAACGTATCGATGGCAGGGAAGTGGGTGTTGGTCGCGGCAGTGCTGTGTTCGGCGGCAGCGTGGGCGGCTGAGTCGGCCACGCCGACGACTTCGCCCGAGCGGGTCGAGCGGAAAGGGGCGCTGGCCGGGTTGCCCAGTCAGCCGGGGCCGACGATCGAGAAGATCAGGGCGCTGGGCGACAACGAATGGCTGAACCTGGGCAGGCCCGCACCGGACCCCAAGTGGGGCCAAGGTCGGGGACGAGCATGGTCCTTCAGGATGGCCTACGCGCCCGACTTGCGGGGCGCATTTCTGGTCGGCGAGGGCCCTCATGGCTTCGTCAAGCCCGACGGTCGTTTCGACGACATCTTCTTCTACGACCTCAACGCCCATCGCTGGATCTGCATTTTCCCGGGCGTTAACGTTGGGACATTCGTGGAGGACATCAAGAAAGGCGAGTTGAAGCTCAACGTCGATGGCCAGTTGGTGGACAAGGACGGAGGAATAGTGCCCCTGGCGACCGGGCACAGCTATCTGCGCCAGATTTATGACACCGACCTTCGGAAGTGGGTGACCAGTTGCTACGTGAGCGGCATTGGCGGCAACATGTGGTGTGCTCCGGCGGCGTGGTACAAGGAAGGCTATGCACTTCTCAACAAGCAGGGCAAGGTTGACAAGAACCCGAACAATTTCCTCTGCTTCGACACGGTCACGGGGGTGTTCGAGCGTCCCGCGGGGAAGAAGCGGGGTTGGGTCAGTTGTGAGCGCAGCGAGGCCCTGTTCTATCTGCCGACCGCGAAAGCATATTGGACCTACAGCAGCGCCTGGGGGGTGCGGATTGGAGACGGCGCCACCTGCCAGGGGATGGTGACCAAGACCAAGGGTCCCCCCGGCATCGACTTTGGCGCCTGCTACGACAGTAAGCGGGACCGGATCTACATGAGCGGCGGCATATACCGACCTGCTTACGGCAAGGACGAAGGTTACGTGTACATCTACGACGTGAAGACCAACGCTTGGTCCAATCCGCCGAACAAGGAAAACGCCATAGAACTGCCTTCCTCCGCTGGTGGCGGAATCCACTATGACTCGGTGAACGACCGGGTCGTCGTCTTCCGGGCGAACGACTACGTGTCAGCATACGATCCGGAGACCGGCGCCTGGACCGAGAAGCTGCCGCTACCGGGCGGAGTCCGCCACGGGTGCTGGCATGGTTTCTATTCCCCGGAGGTCAACGCGCACTTCATCTTCAGGGCCGGGGACGGCAGCGAGGGCGTCGTGTGGGCCTACCGCTACAAGAGGGCTGTGGAGAAGAAGTAGCCGAGAAGAAGGGAAGAAAGGGGTCACGATTTATTTTGGCTCCGGTCTTTCGGTCCTTTTCCGATCCGGCGCAGGCGGTCGAGTCGCGGCTTTGGGCGGGCCGCCGGCGGGTGGCTTGCACGCCGGGTGCGGGAAAGCGGGGCCTTCGTCCCACGCACTCCAAAGCGGGCTGCGCCCGCGAAGAGAGGCGTCGCGTGTCGCGAAACGACTGGGCCTGTGGCTGCGTCCGGTCGGCCGCCGCGGAAGGCGGACGGCAAGACGCGGAAATAGCACGTGACCCTTTTCCGCTTTCAAAGGCTGTTGTGACACGGCCGTAAGGCAATCCCCGTGGGGATCGACCTGACCGCTGCACGGTTTCCCGCTGAACCAAGTAACCCTAACATCTACTTGACATACGGCAAACCTGTGC
>JAQTVL010000343.1 GCA_028706835.1 Phycisphaerae bacterium
CTCCAATAGCGCGCGATTCCCCGACATGAAACTGTGGCAAGACCGCCTGATTACGATGCTGAAAGCCGTGACAGGCGCGATTGACTATGTGAGGCAATTCCGCGGCGGTACCAGCCTGGAGGACATCGGCGCTATCGCCGGGCCGGTCAAGGCGCTATTAGAAATCGTCGCGATGGACTTTAGCAAACTGAGCAACCTGCGCCACTTTCCCGACATGAAGTTGTGGCAGGATAGGCTCATTACGATGCTGAAAGCGGTGACAGGCGCGATTGACTATGTGAGGCAATTCCGCGGCGGTACCAGCCTGGAGGACATCGGCAACATCGCAGCGCCTGTCAAAGCCTTGCTGGAGATCGTGGCGATGGATTTTAGCAAGCTCGCAAATGCACGCCACTTCCCCGACATGAAGACATGGCAGGACCGCCTCATCACCATGCTCAAGGCAGTCGCCGGGGCTATTGACTACGTAAAAGGGTACTTCGGCGAGACTGAGTTCATGGATATCGCGGCCCTTGCCGATGAGGCTAAGGCGCTTCTGGAGATTGTTGCCACCGACTTTTCGAAGCTGGCTAACCAGCGCGCCTTCCCCGACATGACGACGTGGAAGGATCGCCTGGTTGCCATGATTCAGGCGGTCGCTAACGGCATCAAAGAGGCGAAGAGTGCGCTAGGGACCGACGTCTTTCTGGACGCGGCGGACCTGGCCGATGAGGCCCAAGCCCTGCTGGAGCTAATCACACTTGATTTTAGCAAGATGAACCTGGCGCGGCACTTCCCGAACATGGAAGCGTGGAAGACGCAGTTCAAGATGGCGCTACGCGCGGTGACGCAGGCCATCAATGAGGCGATTGCAGATGAGGGACTCAATCCCATCCTGGACGCCTCGGAGAGATCGCCCGCGTTCAAGGCCCTCATGGAACTCATTGACATCGACTTTAGCGAGATGGCGCTTGCGCGGCACCTGCCCGACATGACGGCGTGGAAGGCGCAGTTCAAGGCCATCGTGCAAGCGGTCTACGAGGCCGTGCACGAACTCATGTCACCCGAGGGCATCAGCCTGGAGGACCTGCAGAACGCATCGAGCGACGCCGGGCCTATCAAGGCACTGCTGGACATGGCGTCCACGGCGGCGGGCGTGTTCGAGAACCTGCGCCAGTACATCCGTGTCCCGAACCTGCGCATCACGCAGTTCCGCGATAACGTGCTCGTGCTCATCCGGGCGATGGTGGATGTAGTGGACGACCCCAGCCTGGAGGGCGCGATTGACGAGGGCAAGGCGGAGTGGGCCGACTTTGCAAAGCGGCTGGCGGACGCCTTCGGCGGGCTGCTGGAACTCGTGCTCAAAATGGGCGAACAGAGGCCCCGGCAGTACATCGTGCAGCGGGCGGAGGAGTTCAAGCAAGACCTCATCCTGCTCATCCATTCGCTGCTGGACGTGATGGGCGACCCCGCGCTACAGGCAGCGGTAATCGGGCTAGACACGACCTGGGCGGACAACATCAAGACGCTAGGCGAGAGCTTCAAACCGATTGCCGAGTTTCTGGTAGAGGTCGGCGGCTACTGGTTCGGCGGCGAAGGGTATTGGGACAAGGAAGGCAACTGGTCCTCCGGCGCGCGCCCGCGCATCCGCGACTTTGTGGAAGACGTGCGCTACCTGCTGGAGCAGTTCAACACCATTCCGGCGAACGTCGTGCTGGCGGGCACGACACACGACTGGGCTTCAATCGCCGAGGGCTATCTGACCGCCATTACCGCGTTCAAGGAGTTGTTCATCCGGCTGCGGGAGTACTACCACGTCTACAGCAGCGAGGACGTGACGCCCTATATCGGGCTCTTTGCGGCGAATGTGATTGCGGTGGTCAACGGGCTGGCCGAGGCGGGGCGGCAACTGGCAGACCTGCCCGTGTTCGGCGCGCTCATCAACAACCCGGAGCTGGCGCGGCGGGGCGAGTTCACCGTCACCTGTCGGCTTGTGGTAGAGGGCGGGCGGGCCATCTCCGTGGAGCACTCGGAACTCAACTCGCCCATCAGCGTGTCGCGCGTTGACCAGGAACTGCTGGACTTTATCACCACTTACGTGCAACAGCACCTGGGCCGGGGCGCGGCAGTCCAGGCGGCGTACTAGGGGAAGAGCATGGCGGCTGAGAACTGGCTTTTCAAACTGGTCTGCGGCAGCGCGGAGGTAGACCTGCACCAGGGCTCTGAGGTCGAGGTGCGGGACCGCTCCGTGCAGGCCCCTGCGCGCCAGAACGAGATGCAGATTGGCCTGTCGCTCATGGCGGGCGGGGCGAACCGGCAGACGGTGCTGCGGCGCATCAAGCGGGATATCCTCTCCATGCTGGAGCGCGCACGCGCCTACTACGAAGAGGACATTGGCGACCCTGTGGAACTGTGGGTGCGCCCGGACGACGGCGTGAACCTGGAGCCGACGTATGGGCTGGGCTCGTTCCGGCGCAGGGTGTATGGGGGGTGGCTGGAGGAGCCTCAACTGGCGGGCAAGCAGTTCGGTGGCTCGAAGGTGCCCGACTATGTGCTGCATCTGCGTGTGCGGGAGTACTGGCACGGGGCGACGCAGTATGTGCTCGCGGCGAAGGGCGGCGTCAAAGACAATAAAGACGGTACGCTAGGTATCTGGGAGGGTACGAGCAATCTTCTATCCTCACCGACGCGCCCAAGCGGCTGGACTACCGGAGCGTCGGCCTACATGCAGGGCTGGACCTCGGAGAACGCGCTTCAGTACAACCTCTATTATCCGAACGCCAACGACTTTGATATTTCTCATGCATTAGATGACGGCACCGTATTCGGGCCTTTCGTGACCTGGACTACAAAGGTCGGCGGGGCACCCACCGAGTTCTATTGTACTGGCGTTGCCAGCCCTACCGCTGGGACAACCTACACGTTTCAAGCGCAGGCGTTGGGCATCGAGATGGCTCATGGGCTATCGGCCTGTATCGCTGTAGCAGAAATTGGCGGGGCAACGGCTTCAGCCATCAGTTCTGCCAGTATGATCCTCTCTGACTCGTGGACCTCGGCCAGTATGACTTATACGGTTGCAGCAGCAAACAGAGACGTTTTACGTGTGTATCTACGTGCTGCCTCTTTGTGCGATAACACAATTGTGCTCTGGCAAAAGCCTCAACTAGAGGCCAAAGCTTATGCAACGCCTTACTGTGATGGCTACCTGGGCAACGGCCATCGCTGGAGCGGTACGGCGGGGAGTTCATCTAGCACACGTGACCCAGCGGTTCTTTGGGGCTGCGCCCAGCAGGGCGTAACCGGCGTCGCGGGTACAATTTCTCTCTGGGTCAAAGATATGGAGTGGGCTGATGATCGAGCGCACTTTCTGGTGGACTTTGGGTCCATCAATGAAACGACCTTACAATGGCCGCGCCTGTCACTGTACAAATCGGCATCCAACACTCTGGTCTGGCGTGCGTATGATCCCGTAGGAGCGTCCTATGCTGTCAGCACGGCAACGGCGGATTACACCAAGAGCGATTACTACCATATCTGTGGCGTCTGGTCCCCCAGCATCCTGCGTTTACACGTCAACAGCATGCAGGTCGGGGCCAGCGTGGCGAATATCGGCAACACAACACCAGCGCTGAAACATTTCCACCTGGGGAGCAACCTGCTTGTGGACGGCAGCGCCAGCCCCGCCAACTGCAACATCCACAGCGACCTACGCATCTACGACGAGGCTCTGACGGATAGCCAGATCAGCGCACTTTACAGCAATGGGCGCGGGCCGGGGTACTTGCCCTATCTGGCTTCTGCCGAGTCCTACGCTCCGGCTACGGGCTGGGTGCCAATGGCACAGATCAGCAATCACGAGGACGCCACGGCAGGGCATCAGAACCACACGCAACTCGGGAATATCCCCGGCGACCTGGAAGCGGCGCTAAGCATGCATCTCTGGGTGTCACCCGCTGCTGCTTATATTGCCTGGGGGCAGCAGCGAAGTGAGGGTGATCGATTCATCCCTAATTATCCAGCCTACAAGGGAATATACATAGGCACTGGGGCTAGCATCGCCGCCAGCGCAGCGGACGCCGATTGCTCATATGGAGCCAAGCTCACGTTAACCAACGGCGTCGCGGCGACCTGGGAAAATGCCTTTACCGTCTCTCTTTACAACTGCTCGGGACGCTACCGCGTGTTTGCGCGCGTATATGACACCTCAAGCGCTACGGGAGTAATCAGTCTGCGTGGACGAGCGGTAAATGACGCTACCAAGAGCGAGGAGACAAAAACCGTATTCGGCTGGGCCAATGAAGATGGCGTATCGGCCCCGGCGCTCAACACATGGTGCTGGGTAGACCTCGGTGAGGTTGAGTTACCCCCGCTGGGACATCGGACCATGCGTGCGCACTCTGAGATCGAGTGCTGGGCAAAGAGAGACTCCGGCGTGGGCACTCTGAGCGTGGATTTTATAGCCGTGTTCCCAACCGAGCACGGCGGGCAACTCGGATTACAGGATGGCTCGTTCACGAGCGGGTTCCTCTATGCCACACTACAGGGCATCCACCAGCATCGCTCTGCACAGGTCAACGACGGTATACCCAATTACATCCGCACGTCCGAGCCCATCCAGCAGTACATCGGTGACTATCCTACGGCGCTGCCCGGCCACACGTCGCAGATCGTCTTTGCCACCACCACACAGGCATCGACCTATCGCCACCAGCTCGACGCGAGCCTGGCCGTGGCGATGGAGATCGAGCCGCGTTTCGTCACGCCCTGGTGATGCCATGAGAGAAACGGTTGCGTTCTTCACAGACGCCGGGCAGGTCTTGGCGACCGCAGGCGCGCTCGATGGCCTGCGCAACCTCGCGTTCAATACGGCGCTCCCTGGCGGGTTCACTGAATGCACCTGCGAGGTGCCGCTATCGTTCACACGCGGCTGGAACGTTAAGGAAGGCCAGAAGATTGCCGTCTACGACGGGCTGGCGCAGGTCTACGTCGGGCGGCTGGAGGCGCTAGGGCGCAGCGTGGACCTGAGCGGCCCCCTGCACAAAGGCTGGCGCAAGGTCACGGCGTACGGCTACTACTCCAACCTCTCGCAACGCACCTACACGGCAAACTATGCTAGCGGGTCGCCCTACGCGAGCGACATCATCCGGCACATGCTCGCCACCTACTGCCCGCTTGTCTCCGGCGACTATAGCCAGATCGAGAGCCCCGGCGTGCCGCTTGCGCCGATTGAGTGGACAAGCGCCTACTGCAACACCGTGATTGACGACCTGCTGGGCTACGGCGACAGCCAGACCCCGCCG
>JAQTVL010000344.1 GCA_028706835.1 Phycisphaerae bacterium
CTGTTTTTCCTTCTGGAGTTGCGTGTTCACCACGTTCAACTGGGCCAGCACGTTCCGGTGGATCGGGTCCTTCGAGTCGTCGACTATGGACAGCACGGCGTGGTAGTTCTCCTGGGCCTGGCGCCAGTGGCCCTGGCGCTGCTCGATGTAGGCCCCCTGGTAGGTCGCCACGACCTCCTTGACCAGCGCATCCCTCACCTCGTCCATCACCCCCGGCGGACCATCGGGTGGCGCATTCTGAATGAACCTGAGTTTCCCCTCGTTGTCGCGACACATCTCGGTCCCGAAATCGCGGGCTGGCGGGTTCTTGGAGGCCAAGGCAAGTTTGAAAAACCGAAACGTCACGTAGAGGTGGTTCGGTTTGGTGGTGTTGGCCTTCCACTCCTTGTAGCCTTTGACCGCCTGGTCGAGATAGTTCTGCGAGAGGTGTTCGCTGGGTTCCGCTTCGAGCGGCGAATCGATATATCCTCGTATGTCCTGCGGCAGCAGCGCCTTGGAACTGGTGACCAGTGTCGGCTCGGTGCGGAGGATCTTCGGCAGGACCACGAACAGGACCGCGATGCCGATCAGGTACACGCCGACCCAGATGATAGCGGGGGGTTTCTTCAGCCGGGGCTTGGCGCCGGCCTCTTCGCCTTCCGGAGCTGCCGCGGCGGGCGCCGCCGGCTGGCCGGGGGCGTGCCTGGCGCCGGGCAGCGGCGCGGTGACGGCGCCGGGCAGCGGAGAGGTAACGGTGGCGGACACCGCCTTCCCACCGCCAGCCGCCGACTCGACGGCCTCGAACCGCGCCTCGCTTTCCAGCCCGAACCCGATGACATCGCCGTCGTCGAGGATCGCCTGCTCGGTCAGTTTGCCGTTCAGCTTCGTGCCGTTGGGCGACGTGTTGACCAGCCGGGCGCGGGTCCCCTCGACGATGATGCGTGCGTGCTGCCGGGACGCGTACTCGTCCTGTATCTCGACGTCGCAGGCCTTGTCCCGGCCGATGACGTTCATCGTCTTCGTCAGCGGGATGCGCTGCCCCTTCTGCGGGCCGCGGAGAAAGACGAGTTCTGGGAAGAGCTTGGCCATAGAGTCCTGCCTACCTTGGCTCGATCACCCGAAAAGGGTTCCCCGGTACCATCGTATGATCACCGGGGCGAACACGATGATCACCACCGCGATGAGGATCAGCACGGAGGGGATCAGAATCCGCACCGACGCGGTGGCTGCCAGTTTCTCCGCTCGAACCGACCGCTGGTGGCGCAGCAGGTTCGATTGCGACTTGAGCACGTCGGTCAGCGGCGTGCCCAGCGACTCCGCCTGGAGGATCGCCCCGACGATCGTCCGCAACGACTCCAGCGGGATGCGATCCGACAGGTTCTGCAACGCCTCGTTGCGCGTCTTGCCGAGTTCGACCTCGGCCAGCACCTGCGACAACTCGCGGTTGAACTCGTCGGCCGGGTCCTCGCGCACCAGCGTGCGCACCGCCTCCGTGAACGTCGCCCCGGCCCCCATGCTCAACGCGATCAGGTCGAGGGCGTACGGAATCTTTCGGCTGATCACGCGGACGCGAGCCTTGGCCTTTCCGCTCAGCCGGAAAATCGGCCCCCAGAACCCGATGATCCAGGCGAAGAGGGTGACCAGCAGGTTGAAGTCCTGCCCGCCGATCATGCCGCCGAGGATGATCAGCATCGACAGCACCGTGCCGATCAGCAGCGAGAGCGCCAGATACTCGTTGACCGAGTAGTAGCTCGGGTTGCCGCTGGCGATCAGGTTGCGCTGGATCGAGCGCTTCAGCCGGGGCACCGACAGCCCGCTGGCCAGCGACAGCAGCACCCACATGATCGGCGACAGCCAACTGATCTCGAAGACGGTCTGGCGGTCGGTGTGCCCGGCCAGGATGGCCGCCTCGCGCTGGTAGCTGGTGCGGACCTCGACGGGCTGGTTGAACAGCCCGTAGACGACCATGAACGTGGTCGCAAAGACGATGCCGCCGATGACCAGCATCATGAAGACGTCCAGGCCTGATGTAGCCGCCAGCAGCATTGCCACCTCAGATATCGATATCGATGATCTTGCGAATCCACCAGAACCCGAACCCGATCAGCACGGTCACTCCGAGCAGGATGAATCGGCCCATCGTCGTCACGAACAGGTCCGCCACGCCCGGGCGGTCGATCACGTAGAGGATGGCCAGGATGACGAACGGCATGATGGCCATCATGCGGGCGGCGGCCCGGCCCTGCGAGGTCAGCGTGTCGACCTGCTTCTCCAGCCGCTGGATTTCGCGGATCGCGTCGGCAATCCGGTCCAGCGTCTCGCCGAGGTCGCCGCCGCGGATGCGGTGCGTCTCCAGGGCCGAGAACAGCAGCCGATACGTCGGGCTGCCGATCCGCAGCCCGGTCTTGATCATCGCCTGCTCCATCGTCAGCCCGTGCTCGTATTCGAGCAGGAGCTGCTGGATTTCCCGCTTCAGCGGGTGGGACGCGTTGCGGGCCAGCAACTGGAACGACTGAACCAGGTTCAGCCCGGCCCGCACGCCGCTGGCCAGCGACTGGATGCCGCTGACGATCTGCTCTTCGAGTTTCTTGACGCGGCGGCGGATCAGGTAGCGCGTGAACGCGTTCGGAATGATCAGCCCGCCGACGATGCCGATCATGGCGGCCAACGCCTTGATGATGTTGTCGCTGACCGTGCCGGACTTGAATTCCTCGTCGATCTGCGTCTGGGCGCCGATCGACACGACCGACAGCAGGAACACGACGAGGATGGGGACCAGGGCGGCCGAGAACCACGTCGCCACCCGCGGCGTGATCGTCGTGTTGGCCAGGCGGTACAGCGACTCGGTGTAGAAATGCTCCTGCCGGCGAAGCCAGCCGAACAGCGGCACGCGCCCGGTCCAGGTGGAGGCGACGACCAGCGCGAACACGGCCAGGACGACGATCCCGGACGTGCCGTAGTCCGTCGTCCGGTCGCGCTGGGCGACACCCGCCGCCTGGGCCAGAATGAACAGGGCATCGTGCATCCGTCGCTCACTGCCTCGTGAAGACGCTGATATCCAGGAATCCCTTGTCCATCAGTTCCTCGGTGAACGTCGGGATATAGCCGGTGTGCCGCAGGTCGACGTCGGGCGACGCCGCGTCGGCCACCGCCCCGCGAAGCGCGAAGATATCCTCGTTCACCAACTGGTTGGTGTCCCGATCCATGTCGGTCACCTCGGTGATGTGCGTGACCCGCCGACGCCCGTCGGCGAACCGCGCCACCTGCACCACCACGTCGATGGCCGAGAGTATCTGCTCCCGGATCGCCCGGATGGGCATCTCGACGGCCATCATGACCATCGTTTCCAGGCGCATCAGGGTGTCGGTCGGGTTGTTGGCGTGCAGGGTGGTCATTGAGCCGTTGTGCCCGGTGTTCATGGCCTGGAGCATGTCCAGCGCCTCGGCCCCGCGGCACTCGCCGACGACCAGGCGGTCCGGCCTCATGCGCAGGGCGTTTCGCACCAGGTCGCGGATCGTGTAGGCGCCCTTGCCCTCGATGTTGGCGGGGCGCGTCTCCAGCCGCACCCAGTGCTCCTGCGGAAGCTGCAATTCCGCGGAGTCCTCGATCGTGATGATTCGCTCCTCGCCGTGGATGAACGCCGCCATCACGTTGAGCAGCGTGGTCTTGCCCGAGGCCGTGCCGCCGGAGATCAGGATGTTCTTGCGGCCCTTCACGCAGGCCGACAGGAAGTTAGCCGTGTTCCGCGTCAGCGAGCCGCGCTCGATCAGGTCGTCGATGGTGAACGGTATCTCGGCGAATTTTCGGATCGTCAGGCACGGGCCCGACAGGCTGAGCGGGTCGATGATCGCGTTGACGCGCGACCCGTCGGGCAGGCGGGCGTCGACCAGCGGGGTCGAGCGGTCGATGCGCCGCCCGATGGGCGTGATGATCCGCTCGATGATCGAGTGGACGATCTCGTCGGAGAAGAACGCCCGCCCGACGTGCGTCACCGCGCCGTCCTTTTCGACGTAGATCTTGTCCTTGCCCACCACCATGATTTCGTTCACGTTCGGCAGCTCGAGCAGGTCCTGCAACGGCCCGAGGCCGAGCACGACGTCCTCGACGTCCTTGCTGAGCATCCGCCGCGAGAGGTACTCGCGAAGCCCCGCGCTGATCCACCCGCTGATCCGCTTGAACTGGTCGGGGAACTTCCGCTCGACCAGGTTCAGGTCGTCCTTCAGCGCGTCGCGGCTCCATTTCAGCGGCAGGGAGTTGATGATGTCGCGCACGATCGTGCGGACCGCCTCCTCGTACTTGATCTCCATCTGCCCGGCCGCCTCGATCGACGTGCCGTAGATGTCCTTGCCCGTCGACCGCCGGGTCACCTCGCCGACCACCTGCCGCCAGATCAACTCGCGGCCCAGGTGCTCCATCATTTCCTTGTCGATCCGGGCGGAGTGGGACGAGATCAGTTCGTTCAGGTGCCGCTTGATCAGGTGGATGTACTCGCTGTCTTCCTTGCTCACCTGCGTCGCCACCCGCAGGTTCAGCCGGTCGAGCAGCTCGCTGTGGATCGTCTGCTCCAGCTCGACCACCCGCCGCGGCACCGGCACCATCCGCTCGCGCTTGACCGTCGACTTCTCTTCCTTCTCCACCAGGTAGATCGTGTACTCGCCGATGTGGATCTCGTCGCCGATCTGCACCTTCAACCGCTGGTTGGCCGGCACGTTGATCGTGCCCACCATCGTGCCGTTGAGGCCCAGGCTTTCGATGTAGAACCCGCCGTCCTCCTTGACCAGCCGGGCATGTTCCCGGCTGACGAACGGGCTGGGCAGGGCGATGTCGTTCTCGGCTTCGCGCCCGATGGTGAGGCGATCCGCGGTCAGCGGGTAGGCCTGCCGCATGTCGGTGTACTGGTTGTAGACCCACAGTTCAATCATCTGGAATCCGTCTTCCCTCAGGGCCTGCGCATCAGGCCGGTGGTGTCCAGTTCCGGGTTGAACCCGCCTTTGAGCTTATCGTCGAGGGGGTCGTCGGGCGAACGAACCATGAGCACAAGCTGGCCGCGGGCGGCGTCGGCGAACGCCATGAACTTCCGGGCATCGGCTTCCTTCATCTCCAGCCCGACCGAATCGATGCTGCGGGCGCCGGAGGCGGTGCCCACGCCGTTGACCGCCTTGATCAGCACGCGCTGGATGACCGGGATCATCGCCGGCTTGCCGTCCTGGACCACCTTGGCCATCACGTCGACCCACAGGTTCGGGGTCAGGCCCGGCGGGCAGGTGTCGCGGTCCACGCGCATCGCAACGATGCGGTAGCCAGGCCGGGGCAGCATCCCT
>JAQTVL010000345.1 GCA_028706835.1 Phycisphaerae bacterium
GGGAATACGAAGCCGATCCATGCCTCTCAAACATATTCCAGAACGTCCTGATAAGAACCCTCGAATCCGAAGACCGGGATAACCCGGATCGCGCGTTCAGATCGCTTCACCACCATCTCGGGCTGATCGGCCGGTTGCCATTCTCGCCACACGCCTGCGAGGTTATTAACGCCGACGCCAGAGCCTCCACGCTGCCGACCGCCGGGGTAGACCTCGTTATCACGTCACCCCCGTACATAAACGTCTTCAACTACCACCAAAACAGCCGGGTGGCCATGGAACTCCTCGGCTGGGATGTGCTTCGTGTCGCTCGTTCTGAGTTCGGCGCCAACAGAAAGCACCGGGCCAATCGGTTTTTGACCGTCGTGCAGTATTGCCTTGACATGGCCGAAACGCTTGGCGAGATGAAACGCGTCCTGCGCCCCAGCGCCCGGGCGATCCTCATCGTCGGTCGCGAATCCAATGTTCGCGGCGTCAGTTTTCGCAACGGTTCGATGGTCGCGTGTCTGGCGGCCCTCACGGGCTTCGACTTGGCCACCCGCCAGGAGCGACGATTCACCAACAAGTTTGGCGCGACCATCTACGAAGACATCCTGCACTTGTTGCCCACCGTCCGTCGAAACCGCGACGCGCCTGTCGAAGCACGTGCCCTCGCGGTTCATCTGTTGGAGCAGGCCTTGGCGCATTGCCCAGACGAAGATGCTCGACAGGACATACACCGCGCCATCGACTCGGCAGACACCGTGGAACCTTCCCCCAGGTACGTCGCGTCTCAAAGGGTTCTCGTATGACCGCAGCAACCATTCCGACGCCTCATCTGGACAAGCTCAATGCCGCTTGCGCCAACGCGAAGTGCTCCGCCGAGGACAAGAAGTTGATAGCGAGGGCCAAACAGTACTACGCCCAATGGGTGGCGGCCATGCATCGCTTGACCGCGACGGGCCGTGACCGCGTGAATAAGATGGTCGCCCTCTTGAACGAGTACAAGGACGCACTCGAAATTGACCTCATCGCCAGGCAAGGGTCCCCTTTTCTCAAGAGACAGAAAGGCCAATTGAAACTTGACAACTCCGTTCTCGAGGAATTCTTGCCGCACCTCCTCTCTCCCAAAATCATCACCGGCCTGAACCACACCCGTTTTCAAGCGGGCCCGCAACAGGCGTTCATGTCTTTATCCTTCATGCCCAGCGGTTTTGAGCAGTTGGGCAAGAAGCCCGAAGTCGTGGTCAAAGTCAAGGACCAGGACTTTGCCATCGGTTCGACCATTCACTACAAGTTCTCGGCGGACCCCGCCTTCTCTTCGCCGCTTACGGCGGCGGGCCATTTCGCGCTGGCTGTTCTGGCCGCTGAAGTCAAGGTCAATCTCGATAAGACAATGTTTCAGGAGGCCGCTGGAACCGCCGCACGCCTGAAGCAGGGCTGCCCCGTTGCCCGATACTTCCTCCTGGTTGAATACCTCGACATGACCCCCGAGGATCCTCGCTTGACCTCCGTGGACAATGTCTATCTGCTGCGGAAAACCAAGCGGCTCCCCTTCGGAAGGCGAGACAAAGCCCACGAACTCGAAATGCAGCATAAGGCATTTCCAATCAGCACCGACGTTGTGTGGGAATTCACGCGGCAAATACAAATATTTGTTGACGCGGTCTGGTACGACCCCGACGGCGCGATATGTCGAGGTGCCTTTATCTGAGGCGGCCGAGGATGCCGGAAGCAAGCTCGATGAACGGCCCAACAAGAATCACTCGTGCGTCACGCGGACTGCAACCCATCTTCACACAGAGAGATGGAGGCTGTCATGGCAACTGAAAACCAGGTTTCCCCTTCCGCCGAGCCCCGGATCAACCAGTACTTTCGGGCGGTGGTCAAGATGGAGGCGTCGGACCTGCATCTGAAAGCCAACTGCCCGCCGCACGTCCGGCTGCACGGCGACGTGCTCACCATCGGCACCGCGGCCCTGTCGCGCACCGACGTCGAGGACCTCGTCATGGAGATTCTCTCGCCGGAGCAGCGGGAAGATTTCCAGCGAAACGGGTCGGTCGACCTGGCCCACGAGCTGTCCGGCTCGGACCGGTTTCGCATCAACGTGTTCCGGCAGCGCGGACTGGTCAGCCTGGCGGCCCGGCGGGTGAGCAAGAACATCCCGACGTTCGAGGAACTGCACCTGCCGCCGATCGTGCCGCAGTTGTCCGAGTTGCGGCAGGGGCTGATCCTGGTGACCGGCATCACCGGCTCGGGCAAGAGCACGACCATCGCCGCGATGATCGAGCACATCAACCAGACCCGGCCGTGCCACATCGTCACGCTCGAAGACCCGATCGAGTACCTCTACGAAGACAAGAAGGCGTTCGTCAACCAGCGCGAGATCGGCATCGACGTGCCGGACTTCGCGGCCGGGCTGAAATACCTGATGCGCGAGGACCCGGACGTCGTGCTCATCGGCGAGATGCGCGACACCGACACGTTCGAGGCCGCCCTGCACGCCGCGGAGACCGGCCACCTGGTGCTCGGCACCGTTCACGCGGGCAACACGATCAGCACGATCAACCGGGTACTGGACCTGTTCCCCGAAGACAGCCGGGAACTGGTGCGGCAGTCGCTGGTGTTCAATCTGCGGGCGATCATCGGGCTGAGGCTGATGCCGAGCATCGCGCCGGAGGTGTCGCGAATTCCGGCGGTGGAGGTCTTGATTGTCAACGCGGCCGCACGCAAAATGATCCTCGAGAAACGCGAGCAGGAACTGATCGACGTGATCCATTCCGACCGCCAGAGCGGCATGCTGGACTTCAACGCCTCGCTGGAGGACCTGGTGGACCGCGAGATGATCAGCCTGGCCGAGGCCCTGGCCAACTCGCCGAACCCGAACGAGCTGCGGATGCGGCTCAAAGGTATCCGACCCGGTGGATGAAGAGCGACGGGGAGACGGGGGGACGGGGAGAGGGGGAGACGAAGAGAAGAGGAGATGATGGCTCACATCGCACACTTCCGTGAACTCCGCGTGTGGCAAGCGGCCATGGACGCTGCGATGGATATCTATGAAGCATCGAAACGGTTTCCGCCGGAGGAGCGGTACTCGTTGACGGACCAGATCCGCAGGTCATCCAGATCAGTACCGTCGAACATTGCGGAGGCCTGGCACAAGCGTCGATATCCTGCTGCTTTCGTCAGCAAGTTGAGCGACGCCGAGGGCGAAGCAGCCGAGACCGAGACTTGGATTGAATTTGCCCGGCGATGCAACTATCTTCACGCCGATAAGGCCGATGAACTGGGCAAACGCTATGAGCACATAATCTCGCAGATCGTGATAATGATCGAGCATCCTGAGCAATGGGTCATTCGGAAGCCGGAGCCGACGTCGACGAGTCAGAGTCTTTCTCCCCGTCGCCCCGTCTCCCCCTCTCCCCGTCGGCAGTGAGGCTCTGAGAAGGAAGACTACGTGGACACGCTCTCCTACATGCTGGCCGAAGTCCCGCAGCAAGGGGGATACTTCAGCCTCGTAAAATGGTTCGTCCTGCTCGCCGCCGCGGTCGGGTGGATTGCGGTCGCGCAGTGGGTGGATAAGGACACCTGGCGGCTGCACTACAAGCGGTTCACGTTCAACGGCGTCATCGTCGGGGCCGGCGTGCTTGGGCTGATCGTCTGGCTGCTGGTGCCGTATTTCGTCGTCGGCCTGCTGGTGTTCGTCGTGTGTGTCGGCGGGTCCGCCGGCGTCTATGTGATCCTGCGAAACCAACTGGTCCCCGAGAACAGTCGGGTGCTCACCGGCGATCACTTCGCCCGGCTGTTCGGGCGGAAAGACGCCAGCGAGAAGGTCGGCCCGTCGCCGGTGCTGCTCCAGACGATGGCCCATCAGGCGGTGCCCGCGCTGCCGGAATCCGACCCGCTGTATGAAGGCTACGTGGCCGGCCAGACGCTGCTGACCGAGGCGATCAACCGGCGGGCCGAGCGGGTCGCGATTACGCCGTCCGCCAAGGGCATCGGCGTGCAATACACGATCGACGGGATCGTCAGCGACGGCGGGCCGATCGATCGCCGCACCGCCGACCTGATGATCGCATACTTCAAGAAGATGGCCGGCATGGACGTCGCCGACCGGCGCAAGCCGCAGTCCGGCAAGCTGACGGCCCAGGAGCCGGCCCAGCCGATCGACCCGCAGATCCTCGCCCTGGGCTACAACGCGCCGGACGTCCTGCCCGCCCGCTCGCTGCTGCTGGACATCCGCACCAGCGGCACCCGGGCCGGCGAGACCATGCAAATTCAGACGCTCGACCAGTCGGAACTGCTGTCGTTCGATCGGCTGGGCATGACCGACCGGCAGATGCAACTGGTGGCCAGTTTCCGCCAGTCCGCCGGCGGCGTGGTGGTGTTTGGGTGCGGCGACAAGCTGGGGACGACGACGACGCTCTACCAGGCGCTGCGGGCGCATGACGCGTTCATGAGCAACGTGCAGACGATCGAGGAGCGGCCCGAGGGCGAGATCGAGAACATCACCCAGCACGTCTACAAAGCCGACGGCGCCGAGGAGCAGACCTTCGGCCGGCAGTTGCAGTCGATCATCCGCCGCGGGCCGGATATCGTCGCGGTCAGCCAGTGCAAGGACAAGGAAACCGCCCAACTGATCGCCCGATCGGCCGCGGAGAACGTGAAGTTCTACGTGGAGATGTCCGGGCGGGACACCTTCACGCTGCTGGCCCGATGGGTGGCGCTGGTGGGTGACCTGAGCCTGGCGATGCAGCCGCTGACGCTGGTCATCGCACAGACGCTGGTGCGGCGGCTGTGTACCGGCTGCCGCGAGGCGTATCGCCCGGACCCGGACCTGCTGCGGAAGATCAACCTGCCGGCGGACCGGATCGAGAAGCTGTATCGCCCGCCGACCCGCGTGCCCATGGACAAGCAGGGCAACAAGATCCCCTGCCCGCTGTGCCAGGGCATCGGCTACCGGGGCCGGACCGGCGTGTTCGAGGTGCTGGTCGTCGACGACGAGCTCCGCCGGCTGGTCGTGGGCAACGCTTCCGCCAACGAGATCAAGAAATACTGCCGCACGCAAAAGATGCTGTATCTCCAGGAAGAGGCGTTGCGGAAGGTGATCGCCGGCGAGACGAGCATCAACGAGGTGGTCCGCATCTTCCAGGAAAGCAAGTAACCGCCGACCACTTCGTGATCGCGGAACACAGGGAGCCGAATCGTGGTCCTCCAAACGATCATACTGCTCATCGTGCTGGCGCTGATTACGTTCTACGTCTTCGAGGGGCGGTTCAATGCCCTCCTCAT
>JAQTVL010000346.1 GCA_028706835.1 Phycisphaerae bacterium
AAAGCTGCCGACCCAGGTCTCGCCCTCGCCGTACCCGGAGGCGTCAGGCGTCGCATTGCTGTAGAAGTCCACCGTGAAAGGCGTGTTGGGCGCCATCTGGACCTGCCAGTGTCCCCACACACTCGTCGTGCCGGGCTCCGCCAACAGGCCTAGCAGCACGGGCAAGCCGAGGTGAGCGTTCGGACCGTGGCCATCCTGCGCCGCGAGGTCGTGAATCTCAGGAAGATCATCATCGCCGATGTCGATGCCCTGGCCACCGTTATCATGGATGGAGTTGCCGCGGATCGAGTTGCCTGTCGTATCCGTCCCGGCGACACTTATCCCGTCACCCGTGTTGTGCAAGATCGTGTTGCCTTCGGACTCGTCGCCGATTCCATCTCCATCTCGTCCGATGATGTTGTCGTGAGCGCCGCCGGAGATTGCGATACCGTACGTGTTGCCAGACGATTCCGGATCGCCCTCGATCGTGTTTCCCTGAACCCGCGTTCCCGTCGCGCCTGACGCAAGGACAACCCCGGCCCCGCAATCCGAGATCTGGTTCGCTAGAATGATGGCTCGGGTGGAATGGTCCGCTACTGTGATTGCGGTCTCATTGTTCGTCAACACGACATCCATGACCATGTTGTAGTCGGATGCACCGCCGGTTACAGCGATACCGTTAGTCGTGTTCTTGATGGTGCCGCCGTCGATCGTATTCGCGGGCGAACCGTCAATCCGCACACCCGTCCCATTGCGTGTTGGGGACTGGGGATTCTCAGCATTGTCGACGTCTACGTCAGTGACCGTATTGTTCTCGGACCCGGCCGCGGCTCCCGTGCCGGCCGTTATGTCCAGCCCGATTGCGTTGCGATACAGGTGGGCTGTTTGGATGGGGTTGCCGCTGGCGCCCACCAGCCGGATTCCTGTTTGGCTGTCCGTGATCACGGCGTCGGAGATCGTGTTGTCGCCAGAGCCCTCCAGAAGGATTCCAACCTGTCGCCCAGATACCTTCGCGTGGCTGATGGTGATACCAGAGCATCCTTGGACGGAGATTCCGATCGTCGCGGGGTTGCTGGCCAAAACAAGGTTGCTGAGGGTATTGCCGCCCGCGGTGGTCAGTAGAGTCCCCGACGTTGAGGCAAAACCCAGCGTATCGATTGTCGAGCCGCCGGCGCTGATCGTGAGAAGGCCACCGGCCAGCGTGACCAGCGGCGGCTCACCCTCTCCGCCAGGCAGGCCATGGATATTCGCCGGATCCGTGACAATCAGGCCGCTCGTGCTGATCGTCGCACCCGACCCGAAGACCGCCGGGTCGAAGTATATGTCCTGAATGCCAGGCGTTGCGTTGGCCCACGTGATGGCGGCCCGAAGGGTGCATTCCGAATTGCCGTTCACAGTGTTGCCCGTGAATGCGGTGCCGTCGGAATCGTCAACGTCCTCCCAGTCCCCTGTCGAGTTGACCGTCATGCTCGTCAGTTGCGGGAGTTGCACCGGGGTCGAGTTGGCGTAGTCGGAGCAGATCGGCTGTGTGCCGCGATAGGCCCGCACACGGTAGGCGTAGGTTTGGCCTGGAGCCAGACCCGTGTCTGAATACGTCGCGACGTTGGCGCCGACCGACGCGACCTGGGCAAACGCACCGCCGTTCTTGCTCCGCTCAACCAGATAGCCGTCCTCGTAATTGGAGTTGTCCGTCCAGGACAAATCTATCCGCCGTTGCCCCGACACAGCCGCAGCCGACAGTCCCGTCGGGCCACACAACTGAGTCGCAGCACCGGCCACGGCATCGTGGCCGTGGCCCTCGCCCACCAGGTGCAGGCGGTAGATGTAATAGGTTCCGGGGTCCAGCGACTGGTCAGTATATGTCTGTGGACCGGAAGCATCGATATCGGAGGCAAGGGTCGCATACGTCGTGAAGTAGCCGCTTGTGGAACGTTCCAGCGAATACTCGCCGGTCGCGTCCAGCCCGCTCCACGACAACGACACCGATGTCTCGGACCCGGAACTTGCCCCCAGGAAGCCGTGCCTCGGATAATACCAGATGGTCGCCGCCCCTGATTCAACGTCGGTAACCTGGCTTCGAGCCACCAGCGCCCAGCTATGCTGCTGCTCAGAATCAAACCCGCTCGGCTGAAATGCGTAAGAGCCTTGAGCGCCTGCGGCCGTTGTTCCCTGGTCCTGCCCATCAACGACCATCGTGGCCGCATGACTGGAATTGTTGATCCAGCGCAGCGTGACCGTCTCCCCATCGCGCGTCACTTCCAGCGGCGTTGGCGGTGCGACAGCCGTTGTTCCGACCACGAACGCGTTTGGATCGATGTCGGACGGCTGGCTGTCCGTGCCGATAGTGACGACACGATAGCGGTACGAGGTGTCATCCGTGAGGCCCTGAGTGGGGGTATCGTCCGTAAGGCCAAAATCAGTAAAGTTCACCGTCGTTCCAGAGTATGGTTTCCCGATCACTCCTGCGGAGTCCCAGGTCGCCCCGCCATCAACAGACCTTTCGACCCGAAAGCTGGAGCACTCACCAATCATCTCCCAAGCCAGCGATACAGAGTCGAAGCCCGTCTCGACCTCAGGCGAAAGCGTCGGCTGGACCGGTGGAATCGTGACCGGGGGAGCGAGGACTTGACCTGAGTGCGCGAGGATTCCCCCATCAGGACCGAGGACGACGGCGTCAACTCGGCAGAAGAATGTGCCGCCGGGCATCAAGGACGCCAGACGGAGATAGGGATATGAATCGCTCCGCACGGTCGGTCCCACAATGTCCGATGTCTCGTTGTGCCACCCTTGGATGTCCACGGCGAAGGAGACGTTCCGTAATCCCGAATACGTCCAAGTAACGTCGATGCGCTGGTCTTCCCCGTTCCATACTGCATCTACGACGGGGGCAGACCACGGTGTTGTGACAGTCACCGCCCCGGCTGGCGTATTGAACGCGCTGTCGAGCCTTTCAACCGTAACGGAATAGGTGATTCCACAACCTTCCGGCGCCTCCGCGTCGATGTAAGTATACAGATCCCCGCTATGAGACACGTTCTCGGCGTCTTCGTCGAGAATGACGGGGGTCTCGCCATCGGCGGCGCGAGTCACCGTGATGTGCGCGGCGTCCTTCGCCGTCCAGGTCAACGTTACAGTGTTCGGCCCCTGAACAACCGCCGTCGGTGTAACGTCATCGTATGGCGTTATGACGGTTACAGGGTCGCCGTAGGGGGAACGCATCGTCCCATCGTCGCTCGTCACAAACCCGCGATAGGCGTTCGTGGAATGTTCGGAGACGGTGTCGAAATAGAAGCCGGGGGCTGTTTCCACGCCAGGGAATGCCATCCAACTGCTCGTCTCGGAATCGTACTTCTCCAGGATGGTCCCTGCTGGCGCCGAGATGGCGACCTCGGTCGCCGAAGCTGCCACAGCCGTCAGGGTCGGTGCGGCCAGAGCCATTACCTCTGTTTCACTGTAAGCCGATGTGGACGTCATGGTTACGCCGTTGACTGTCTCGCTGTGAATGGCTGCGACCCGATAGTACCAAGCCACGCCAGGCGCGACCATGCCAGTAAACGAATGCCCATCCGGGTTCGGCGAGAATTGGACGGGCGAGTCAAAGGTGGCGGTGTCGGATTTCTCGATGATGAAATCCGTTAGGCCGACCGGCGCCGACCACCACGACAATTCCAGGGGAACCAGCCCATCCTGATTCGGCGAGGTTCCGTCCTGGGTAGCTGCCACGGCGCCCGGCGAGGAGAGCACACACGCTTGTGCGACAGCACTGTAAGTTGAGTAGTTTGAGTCGCCCGTGGCATGGACCCTGTACCAGTAGTAGGCGATCCCGTCGGAGGAGTCCGGAACCACTCCGGTGTCAGTGAATGGACTGCCGGGACTGACCGTCCCGATGCCCGCAAATCCGTCGTCGGGGGCGCGGGATCGCAGCACCATCACGTCGGTGGCCTGCGACGCCACGCTCAGATCGAGTTCAACGCTGTGTCCCGTCACCGTGGCCGCTGTCACTCGGGCGCTGCTGGTTACTGTAACAGTGAACGTCCGTTGCGTCACATGGTCGTCCGAACTGCCCAATATGCCGTCTAGGCCGGCGTCGCTGACGCTCACGGTGATGTCTGCCGTGCCGATCGCATCCGGTAGAGCGGCGAACGACAGCGAGCCCGTGGTATTCTGCCACGTGTAATCAACTGTCGGATCGGGAATCAGATCGGTGTTGCCGCTGATCGCCGTCACCAGGAAGGGCTGCGACTCGCCGAAACCCGCGGTAAGACCGGACAGGCTGATTGTCTGCAGCCCTGCATTCTCGTCGAACGCATCAGGGGCACTGATGGCGTCGATCGTGGGGGCATCGTCTGCGGGCGACACCGTGATGGTAAACGTCTGCGGGTTGGAGGTGTCAACACCGCCGTTGGCCGTCCCGCCGTCATCGTGGGCCACCACCGTAATGGTAGCCGAGCCGTTGGCATTGGCCGCGGGCGTATAGGTCAGTGTTCCGTCCGACAAGATCGCAGGAGCGGTCGAGAACAGAGTTGAATTCGTATTCCCCGTCACCTCGAAGTTCAGAGTCTGGCTCGACTCGTTGGCTGGGCCAACCGACAGGCCCGTTGCCCAGTTCGCCACCGTCTGCGCACCGGCATCCTCGTTGACGGTCTGATCGCTGCCCTTGGCGAACGACGGAGCGTCGTTGACCGCGTTGACGGTAATGGTGAACGTCTGCGGGTCGGAAGTGTCTACACCGCCGTTGGCCGTCCCGCCGCCATCGTGGGCCACCACCGTAATGGTCGCCGAGCCGTTGGCATTGCCGGCGGGTGTGTAGGTCAACGTCCCCGTTGAGGAGATCGCCGGGGCCACGGAAAACAGGTCCGGGTTCGTGTTGTCGGCCACCTGAAAGTTCAGTGTTTGGCTCGACTCACTGGCTGGGCCGACCGACAGGCCCGTCGCCCAGTTCGCCACCGTCTGCGCCCCGGCATCCTCGTTGACCGTCTGATCGTCGCCCTTGGTGAACGACGGAGCGTCGTTGACCGCGTTGACCGTGATGGTGAACGTCTGCGGGCCGGAGGCGTCAACGCCGCCGTTGGCCGTCCCGCCGCCATCGTGGGCCACCACCGTAATGGTCGCCGAGCCGTTGGCATTGCCGGCGGGTGTGTACGTCAGCGTCCCGTCCGACGAGATTGCAGGAGCGATCGAGAACAGGCCTGGGTTCGTGTTGTCGGTCACCTGAAAACTCAGCGTCTGGCTCGACTCGTTGGCTGGGCCAACCGACAAGCCGGTTGCCCAGTTCGCCACCGTCTGCGC
>JAQTVL010000347.1 GCA_028706835.1 Phycisphaerae bacterium
CCACTGGAGGTTCCCCATGCCAGGCAACAATCGCGCCGTGTTTCTCGACCGCGACGGGACCATCGTCGAGGACCCCGGCTACCTCACCAGCCCGGGCCAGCTCAAGTTGATCTTCGGCGCCGCGGAGGCCATCGCCCGCCTTCGCAGGGCCGGGTTCCTCGTCATCCTCGCCACCAACCAGTCCGCCATCGCTCGCGGCATGATGACCGAACAGGACCTGGCCGGCATCCACGAGGCCCTGTTGAAGATGCTCGCCGAGGTCGACCCGAACGCGAAATTCGACGGCGTCTACTACTGCCCCTTCCACCCCGAAGCGAAGGTCGCCGCTTATCGGCAGGAGAGCTACCTTCGCAAGCCGCGCCCCGGCATGTTGTTCAAGGCCGCCCGCGAACACCAGCTCGACCTGGGCAGTTGCTGGATGGTCGGCGATTCGGAACGCGACGTGCAGGCCGGCAAGACCGCGGGCTGCCGGGCGATCCGCGTCCACCACGACCCCGAAACCGACACCAGCGCCGACCGCGTGGCACCCAGCCTGGCCGCCGCAGCCGACACCATCCTCACCTCGCCCGGGCGGACGCCGCTGAAGACGGCCAGGCCGGACGAGCCGGCCGTCGTCGAGCCGACCCCGCCGGCTGAGCCTTCGCCCGCACCGAGCGAACCGGCGCCCGCCGAGGTGGCCGCAGCAGTCGAACCCGAGCCCCAACCGCAGGTCGAGCCGATCGTCGAGCCGCCGCCGGCGGAGATGCAGCCGATCGTGGAGCCGGAGCCGCCGCAACCGGAGCCGATTTCCCAGCCCGCGCTCGGCGAGGCAGAATCGCCGCAGGCTTCGCCCGCGGCGACACCCGACCCTTCGACTTCGCTCGGGGCAGAGGGCGGGTGTCCTACAACAACGCAAACAGCGCCCGAGCCGGAACCAACAGCCGAGGCCGCAACGCCAGAGACGACGTCCGAGCCGCCTGCCGTCGTCGAGACGCCGCCCGCCCCGCCGGCGAGCCCCGCCGCGGCTGCGCCCGACGACAAGCTCGATCTGGCGCACAACGCCCGACCGCACGGCAGCACCAAGGAGCGGCTGCTCCGCAAGATCGAGGAGGAAAAGCGGCAGGCGCTGCTGCACCCCGAAACCCCGCCCGACGCGCTCACCGCGGATAAGCCGATCCGCGCGATGAACGTCGGCGACGTCCGACACGTCCTCGCGGAAATCCTTCAGCAGCTTCGCCAGCTCAACCGCGGGCCGAACAAGCACGATATCTCCGCGACGAAGATCCTCGGCGGGCTGTTCCTCATCACCGCCGTCGGGCTGTTCGCATGGTCGATGGTGGCGATGTTCGAGGCAGAGTATTGGCGAGCGTTCATCGTCGGCGTCGGCGCGGTGTTCATGCAGGTGCTCAGCCTGACGTTCTTTACCATGTTCCGCCAGGAATAACGCTCGATGGATCCCATTCGCAAGCAACTGCATCAGCGGCTCGAACTGGAACAGATGCTCGGCGCCCGGTCGCTGCCGCGGCCGAGACGACTGCGAGAGCCAGCCGCCGCCCCTGCCGCCCCCGTCGCCCCCGTCGCTGCCGCGGCGTCGCCCGCACCCGCCCCCGCGCCCGGCCGTGCGGGCGAAGACCCCATCGTCGCCGCCCTGACGACACTCGAAGCCGAGGTCAAACGCTGCACGAAATGCCGGCTCTGCAAAGGCCGAAGCAACGTCGTCTTCGGCGAGGGCCACCCGCACGCGCCCCTGGTGTTCGTCGGCGAGGCCCCAGGCGCCGACGAAGACCGCCTTGGCCGGCCGTTTGTCGGGCGGGCGGGCCAACTGCTCAACGACATCATCACCAAGGGCATGGGCGTCCGACGCGAGGACGTCTACATCGCCAACGTCTGCAAGTGCCGCCCGCCGGAGAACCGCCAGCCGGCCCCAGACGAGATGGCCGACTGCCTGCCCTACCTGCTCGGCCAGCTCGAACAGATCCACCCGCGCGTGGTCGTCGCGCTCGGCGCCACCGCCGCCCAGGGGTTGCTGAACACGACCGAAGGCGTCGGCCGGCTCCGCGGCCAGGTCCACCCGCTCAAGCTCGCGGGCCTCGACGACATCATCCCGGTGGTGGTCACCTACCACCCCGCCTACCTGCTCCGCAACTACAACCCCGAGGCGCGGGGCAAAGTCTGGGAAGACATCCAGGTCGCGATGAAACTCGCGGGAATCCCCATCCCGAAGAAGAAAGGATCGTGAGGGAAAGAACGTCTTTCTTCCTTCCGCTTGCGTTTTCGCAATCGTTCAATAAGGAGGGGTCCATGGTTTTTGGGTATCACCTCGTCTGGACCGCGTATGGATGGTGGCTTCCCAACGACCCGCGCGGGAGCATGTCGCACCAGATCGCATCCGACGTGATCGCGGAACTGGGGCAACTGCACTACGGGCGTAAACAGGTCCAACCCGCCGGTTGGGTGATCCGCAAGTTCTATGAGCATGCAGCACCCGTGTTGAAGTTCGATCTGCGTGAGTTTTCACGATCGCAGATCGCTCGTATCGCGGAGTCCTTCGCGGGAACCGTCCGGCGTCAGAATTACACCTGCTACGCGTGTGCGATAATGCCCGACCACGTTCATCTTCTGATCCGAAAGCACCGGGACCCCGCGCCGGAGATGATTGCGAGACTTCAGGCGGACTCGCGGACATGGCTGCTGCACCAGGGCGGTTCAGACCCCATGCACCCAGTCTGGGGCGGCCCGGGGTGGGTGGTCTTTCTCGATCACCCCGATGACTTTCGGCGTACGGTTGGTTACATCGAGGGTAATCCGACAAAGGCACGAATTCCGCGCCAGACGTGGGAGTTCGTAATCCCCTACGATGGCTGGCCCCTGCACCCGGGGCACAACCCGAATTCGCCGCATGCGCGGGCGATACGAGGGGGAAGTTGAACGATTGCGAAAACGCAAGCGGAACGACTCGGACGGGTGGAGTGGTATTCTGTTCCTGTTCTTCCGCTTGCGTTTTCGCAGGTCGTCGTTTCCGCTTATTCGTCCTCATCAATCGCGTAAACCTCCTTAACCCGTCGTTCATCTTCCGATAAGATAGTGAGCTTCTGGTTTCCCGAAGGACGATTCATGCAACGCATCATGCGATACTCGTTTCTCCCGATCCTCGCCCTCGCGGTCGCCGGGTGCGCATCCGCTCCCACCGCCACGACCGCGTTCCCGGACAAAGACCCCTTCGGGCCGCTCGATTGGCTCATCTCGCCGACGCAGGGCCGCCCGGCGATGGTCCGGCTCGGCGGCACGCTGCTAGTCCAGTTCCGCGTGCCCAGGGGATTCGCCGGCAAGGCGGAACTTCGTCTGTTCGACGCAGCCGCGCCCGATCGGGCCGGCGGTTCGCGCACGCTCGCGCTCGCCCGCCCCCTCGACATCGCGGCCTATCTGCCGACACCCGGCGAACTGCGCACCAAAGCGACCGAGTCGGCTGAGCCCCTCGCAAGCGCTGTGGCGAACGTCCCGGCCGACCTGCCGCCGGGGCTTTACGACCTGGGCGTCACGCTCTACGACAAGATGAAGGCCGTCCAGCGGGTTAAGCTCGTGCCGCGTTCCGTCGCCGCCTACGCCGATTTCCCGCGGTCGTTCCGGTTCGTGCAGTTGTCCAAGATGAGCATCGGCGGGCTAACCGCCCCGACGTTCCCGGACGAGTTGGTCGAGGAGGTCAACCGCATCGCGCCGGAGTTCATCGTGACCACCGGCGACTACACCGAGTGGGCCGCCGTGCGCGACGACCCGAAAAGCTGGCGGGCGATCAAGGGGTTCTTCGCGAAGTTCGACGCGCCGGTCTTCCTCATGGTCGGCGACCTCGACCACGACGCCGGATTCCAGCAGTTCGTCGCCCCGTCGTGCAGCGGGCGGTTCTTCTTCGGCGGAGTCCAGGGCATCCTGCTCTACGACAGCTACCGGCATCCGATCGACGCGGACCAGGCCCAGTTCCTCTGGCTGGAATCGGTGCTCACCGAGCCGCCCCAGGTGCAATTCAATTTCCTGGTCAGCCCGAACGACTCGCTCCGCGTGTTCGACGCTTGGCGGAAGCTCGGCTGGTCGCCGCGGGACTACGTCCGGCGGAACCGCATCGGCATGATCTTCGTCGGCGGCTACGGCGACTGGGACTTCTCCGAGCAGTCCGCCAAGGTCGCCGACGCCCCCGTTCACTACATCCGCACCCACGCGTCGAGCACGTGCATCCGCGGCAAGGCCACCGGCGTGCCGCATTACCGCATCGTCCAGATTGACCAGACGCCCGCGCCGGCTTCCCGCCCGGACGACGAGCCGGCGTTCAACACGAACGTCACCCTCTCCGTGCCCGAGAACGGGCCGGTCCAGCACGCGCTGCACTCCGTGCCGGTCGGCCTGGTCCGCGTCAGCTTCGACGGGGCCAACGACGGGTCCGCCGACCACGTCGGGGTTCACGTGCTCAACCGGCTGACCATCCCGATCCCCCGGCTTCGCGTGAAGGTGAACGTCGCGCCGGGCAAGTCGCCGCTCGTGGCCGTCGGCGGAACGATCGAGCGCGTGATCGACCGGCCTGGGCGGCGCGAGGTGTGGCTGCGGATCGACGCCCCGGACCTCGGGGCCGCCGCCGCCGTCGTCGGCCCAGCCGGCGCGATGCCCAAACCCCGAGGCGGCGTCAAGCTCGCCCTGCTCGGCGACCCGGTGCTCCAGTATCGCACCGCCCGCACCGCCGACGGCTTCGAGTATTTCGCCACCGACGGCCAACTCCAGTTGCAGATGGTCAACGCTGCCGCTCAGCCAGCCGACGCATTCCCGATCATTCGGCTGAACGGCAATGCCCTGTCGCTGCGGGGCGTGTCGCCGACCCAGCCAATTCGGCTGGCGCCGGGCGAGCAGCGGACGCTGCCGATCAACACGCCGCTGGCGCTGGCCGCCCCGGGCGAGCACTGGATGACGGCGAACCTGGCCGACGAGTCGCCCGTGTTCACGTCGCGGAAGGTCGTGCAACTGCTCGTTTCCGAGGGTGTGCCCGCGACTCAATCGGCGCGATAGTTGCCAGTCAATGAACGTTGCCCAACCTGCCGATATACCGTAGAATCAGTTCGTCTGGATCAGACGGCCCGCGCGCGCGGGTGCGGTCGGGCCTACCGGCAGGGAGCCTCAGGCTCCTGGGACCTTCCGATGGTCTCTTGCTCGGGATTGGCGAATGCACCTGCACCAACCGGCGTCCCCCAGCCGCGAGAAGGCGTCAGCCGCTCTCAGTTCCGTTCTGGCCGCC
>JAQTVL010000007.1:0-14526 GCA_028706835.1 Phycisphaerae bacterium
TGACCACCTCGACCGACTCGGTCACGCTCTTGCCCTTGAGCCGCAGCAGCTTCGGCGGCAGGTAGGTCCCGTTGGTCGGACGCAGGAACAGCAGCACGGTGCTGTCAGCCTGGTTGGTGTTGATGAGCAGGTCGACCTTCTCACCGGGCTTGTATTCCTTCTTGTCGCTGGTCAGCTCGATATCGTTGAAGCGGTAATCCTTGCCGTCGTAGCCCTCGCCTGTTACCACGAAGACGTAGCCGCCCTCGATGGTGTGGCTGCCCTTCTTCTTGGAATCGGTGACCTTGTAGACCAGCCGATACTGCCCCGGCTTGGCCGCCTTGATCTGCTGATTGGAGCAGCCTTCCTCGTTGGTCGGCAGCTTCCATTCCTCGACGACCGTCTCCTTCGGGGCATTGCCCTTGGCCTTGTCGTAACTGATCTTGACCAACGTCAACTCGCCATCGCCCTTTACCGGCTTGCCGGCCAGCGTCTGGGCGTTGAAGTGGGCCTTCACCACGTCGCCGGCGCGATAGTGGCCGCTATCGACCCAGGCGTAGACCTTGAACGGCTTGCGCGCGACCAGCACGCTGCCTGTGCCCACGATGGTCCGCCGGCTCTCGTCTGTCACCTCGACGGTGATGTCATACTTGTGGTCCTGGCTGGCGTGGACTGCCTTGGCCAGGGCCGTGTCGATCTCGATGGTGAACGTGCCGTCCTTGTTCAGCGTGGCCTCGGCCTCGGCGACCAGTTCCGGCTGTTCCCGCGGATGCCAGTTCCACCACCAGATCGGCGTCGGGCGCTTGCAGCCCCACTCGGCCCAGCCGGGATACCACGTGTAATCGCACGCAAACCACCAGTAGCCGCGGCCGTAGAACCAGTCCCAGTATCCCCACGGGTACCAGTTGGCGGAGTGGCTCTGGCGAAGGACCTTGTACTTGGCCTTGCCCGACGTGACCGGCGCCCCGAAGTAGTACTTCGCGGTCACCTTCGCGGTCACCTTCTCGCCGAGCATGACCGGCTCTTCCGGCGCGTCGACCTTCACCTCGAACTCGGGCTTCTTGTATTCCTCGAGGCGGAAATGCCCGCCGCCGCTCACGTTCCGCGGATTCTTGTCGCCGGGCAGGAATATCTGGTATTGCCCCAGCGTCGCCTCCTTGCCCAGCAGGTCCGCCCCAATCTCACCGTCAAACCCGCCGAACTCGTCGGCCGTATACTTCTTCTCCATCACCTTTTCGTTCTTCGGGTCGTTGACCTGCACGACGAACGTCTGGCCGGCGAACTCGCTCTTGCCTTCCAGGTCGTATTTCGCGGTGTTCACCCACATCTTGAACTTCACCGCCCCGCCGGGCCGATAGACCGGCCGATCGGTGATCAGGAACACCTTGCAGGCGTTGTACTCCTGGTCGTAGTAGTTGCCCCAGATGCCCTCGAAGCCGAGGTAGGCCAGCCGGCCGCCTTCCTTCGCGTCGCCCCCGACCGTGGTTGCGATGACGACCCACTGGTAGTTCGCATCGAGATTCTTGGCGACGAACATGCCGTCGGCGTCGCTGAACTCGGCGAACTGCTTGGTCGTGGTTACGTACCTGCCGCTGTTGCCCCCCGTCCACTCATTGCGATATCCGAAAAACTCCAGGTTCGCCTTGGCGATCGGCGAGCCGTCCACCGCGTCAGCCACGTAATACAACGCCCCCTTGTCCAGATTCTTCTTCACGATCGCGGTGTCGGCCACCCACAGGACGATTCGGCTGGTGTTGCCGTTGTCCAGTTTGCCGACCACGAAGTAGGCGCCCGCCTTCTTCAGCGGCGTCTGGATGGTGATCCGGCTGTCGACGTGGTTGGCCCGCGGCTTGAGGTCGAGGTCCCACTTCTCCACATCGCCCACCAGGTACTTCGTCTGGTTCTTTTCGACCAGGCGATAGCCCACGTTGCGGATGTCCATGTCGTTCCAGTCGAGCTGCTTCGGCGAACTCTTCAGATAGTCCTTCACGTCCGCCAACAGCTTGGCGATGTCAATCGCCTGGGCCGTCAGGCTCAGCTTGGTCGCGTTGCGGAACCGGAAGTCGACGGTTGCGCCCTTGCCGCCGGTCGGCTGGGTCATCACGCTCTCGAACAGTCCCCAGTTGCCGACGATCTGGGCCAGCCGCTTCTGGCGATAGGCCTCGTGGCCCTCGCCGTAATCCTTGATCGCCTGTCGCCACTGCTCCGCCGCGGTCGGATACTGGCGGCGGTCCTCGTACGTCTGGGCGAGCAGTTCGCGGGGCTGGTGGTCGTAGCTCTTCTCGTCGGCTACTTCCTTCAGGATGCGGATGAAGTTGAACTCATCGGGCAGCTTGAACCGCTTGATCCCGTTGGCCAGCTTGGCGATCGTCTCGTCGTCCTTCAGGGTGTGGACGGCCCACGTGCCGCTTTCGTCCTTGCGGGTGTCGTCGTTGGCTTCCGCCGCCCGGCCGAAGAACCAGCCGTAATCGGCCATCGTCTGCACGCCGAACTGGTTGTGCAGGAAACTGGCGAACACACACTTGATCTCGCCCACCCGCCTGGGCGAGTATTCCATGGCCTGGGCCAGCGCGAACCGCCAGCGTTCGCCGTCGCTCTTGGCTTCCTTCCAGCCCTTGGGCAACTGGTGGAAGACGGGCTTTCCGTCGGCGTCGACCGGCGCCCCGCGAACGGCGTAGGACCCGTAGTGGTAGCCTTCCTCATAGTCCGGCAGGACAGTCAGGTCGGTCAGGTACTGGAGCCGCCAGGCCTCGTAGTAGCCGCGGTTGCCCATCAGCATGTTCGCCAGGTCGAAGTAGAACTGCCCGACGGCATTCTTGTCCTTTTCGCCGTCGGTCGCGTCGATCGCCTGCTGCATGAGCTGGAGCGACCGCACCCGGTCGCGCTCGTAGGTGTTCACGTACTTCGCCCGTCCGCCCCGCGGGTAGCCGCGGTTGAATTTGCCGGCCACGATGTAACCCTGGTGATCGCTATTGGCGTAGCTGTTGGCTGCCGTCTGGAGCAACCGCCAGTTCTTCGCGTGGACCTTGACGGCTGCTTCGCGGAAGCCGTCCATGTCCGCCTGGTCGCCGAGGTTTTGCTGGCACTGCACGCCCTTGTTCAGGTAGTCGGACACCTTCATCGGATCGGCGTCTGGATCGAGCGTCAACGCCTCGAAGGCCTTGAAGGCCTCCTTCCAGTTCTTGTCCGTTAGAAGCTTCATCGCCCGTTCAGGCGTCGGCTTGGCGACCTCCTGGGCCACCCCGTACGCCAGCAACGTTGCTCCCAATCCGATCACCAGGCCGATTAGTTTTCGCCGCGACATGAGTCACCTCGCCAGTGAATGAATGCAAAGGCGTCCAGCCCATCCGCCGGCGCCGCCCGTTGCCTACGCTGTTACACGTAATGATTCGACGCGCCTACAGTAAAAAGGTTCCGGGGAAGTCGCAACTCCGCTGTTGCCCAGAGAAATAAGCCCCGGCCCCAGCCGTTGTGCTATTATTGTGGTAATATCGACCCGCACCTTTCGGAGGAGATCAACGATGAAACTGACATCGATGGCCCTGGTCGCGATGGTTCTCTGCCTGGCGGCCCCCGTGCTGGCGGACGACGACACGCCCGTCCCCGGCGGGGCGGTGGTGGCGCCGCCCGAAGGCGGCTGTGGCGGTTGCGACGGCTCGTGTGGCCGGCCCACGGTCGCCGCGGAGGATGATGACGGTGGCGTAACCGTCACCGAGGTGGCCCCGACTGTGAAGGTCAAGGGTGAAGCCGAGGGCGACAGGCACGTCATCATCATTGGCCCGGACGGCAAGGCTCAGGTTTCCAGGGACGGCAAACTGCCGGACGACGTGATCGTGACGCCCGACCTGCCCTGGGGGCAGATGCCCAAGGACATGAAGGTCATCATCAACGGCCAGGAGATCAAGCTCGGCGGGGCGGCTCGCCTCGACGCCGACGACGAAAAGGGTGAGAAGCACGAGAAGGCGGAGAAACGCGAGAAGGGCGACGCTGGCGTGCGGATCATCATCAACGGCCAGGAGATCAAGCCCGGCCAGGGCAAGCCGTTCATCATCCGGGACCGGGAAGAGCGCGAGGAGCGCGGCGAGCGGCGTGAACGTGCCGAGCGTGGCGAGAACATGAAGAAGTTCGGCTACCTCGGCGTCAGCCCGGTTCCGGTGTCCGAGGCGCTGGTCGATCAGCTCGGCCTGGACGACGGGCGCGGCGTGCTGCTGGCGGCCGTCGTGCCGAACTCCCCGGCGGCCGGGGCGGGGCTGGCAAAGAATGACGTCCTGACCATGGTCGACGACCAGGTTATCTTCTCGATCGAGCAGCTTCAGAAACTGGTCGCTGCCCACAAGCCGGGCACTGCGGTCCGGCTCCAGTTTGTCCACAAGGGAAAGCTCCAGACCGCCAGGGCTGAACTCGGCGGGACCGAGCGGGCGACCTGGAAGCAGTCGGCCGGCGAAGAGGGCGAGGAAATGCAGGAGATGCTCAAGCACCACCTCCTGGGCATGGGTATGGGCATGGGCGGCGGCTTCGGCCCGGGCACGCAGATTCACTCAGGGCAGGCGCAGTTTGCCGCGCCCCCGATGCTGAAGTTCTGGCTCCAGGGCGGAAACGCCCAATTCAAGTGCGACGGCGATTGCAGGCAGGACTGCCCGCACAAGCAGCTTGGCCAGCCGGGCACGTGCGGTGGCCAGTGCTCCTGCAAGGCCTGCCCGATGAAGCAAGGCCGGCCCGGCGAGTGCGAAGCCCAATGCGATTGTCCGATGCACAGGAAGCCGGGCGGCGGCATGATGCAAATGCACCCGGGGATGCGGATGCCCGGCGCCCCGATGCCCAGCGCCCCCGCCCCGCAGGGCAAGCTGGGCGAGCCGCGGATGTTCAGTATCCCGACGCCCGCCCCGCAGGACCTCCAGCGGGTCCACAACCGCGTGATCGAATCAGTGGTCAAGGCTCTCGAGCCGATGCGCGAGGACATCCCGCCGAAAGTCTGGGACCGCATCGTTGCCACGTTGAACAAGATGAAGGAAGCCCCGGCCGCCGCGCCGAAGGGCCCGTTCCAGTTCCAGTGGCAGTAACAGGGCGGAAACGCCCCCGGCCCCGAGCGGCTCGAACGCGCCCAGGCCGAGATTCGCGAGCGCGCGGAGATGATGCGCCGCGAAGCCGAGGAGCGAATGAAGAAGGAGCAATCCGAAGCCCGCGAACGCCTGGAGCATCAGCGGTAGCACGGGTTCGTCCGTCAAAACCGAAAGCCGCGAGCATTCGCTCGCGGCTCTTTTCATATCTGAACGCGGTTCCTCAGCTTGTCGCTTCTCCCCGTCTCCCCCTCGTTCCCCCTCAGTCGCTCTTCGAGATGCTGCTGAACGTTCCCGGCGTCGGGGCGTGGTTGTTGGCTGACTCCACCAGGCCGTAGAACTCCTTCAGCGCCGCCGCGCTCGGGCCGGCGAATCGGTTGCCGCGCTTGTCGCACAGGAACGCCGGGTCGAACGGCGACCACCGGCAGAACGGGAACTTGTTGGCCTCGCGAACCACGTCCGCCCGGCTGTCGTGCAGTTCAGTGCCGTGATACGGCACGACCGCGCCGGCCAGCACCCGCTTCGGCGCCATCCGGCGGATCAGTTCCATCGTCTCGCCGGCGTCCTCGTCGGTCTCGCCGGGGTAGCCGATCATGAAGTTCACCGTGTAGGGCATGTTGGCGGCGTCGAGGACCTCCGCCGCCCGCAGGAACACCTCCGGGTCCACGCCCTTCTTCATCAGTTCCAGCACCCGCGGCGAGCCGCTCTCCGCGCCGAATGTCATTTGGGCGCAACCGTGCTCCCGGAAGTATTTCGCCAACTGAGGCTGGCGGACCAGCATGTCCGCCCGCGTTTGCGTCCGCCACGGCAGCCCGATCCGCGCCATCAGGTCCGCCATCTCCACCGCCCGGCGGACGTTCAGCGTCAGCGTGTCGTCCATCAGGTGGAATCGGTTCGCCCCCAGCGCGGCCGCCTGCCGAATCCGCCGCTCCACCACGTCCAGCGGCAGGAACGTCACCTTGCGGTCGTACATCCGCGGGCTGCCGCAGAACGCGCACGTGTGCGGGCAGCCGAAGCTCGTCAGCACCGCGCCGAAACTCTCCTGCGGGTTCTGCCCCGCCAGCAGGTCCAGCGCCGGGTCGCACAGGAACGCCGCCGCGGACACCTGGGCCACCCACGCGCTGCTGGCCCGGCGGATGTCGCCGAACTCGACGCGGGCCTTCGGCATGAGCATCTTCACGTCCTCGGCCATCCGGCGGGCGGCGTCGATCTGCTCGGTCGCGCAACTAAAACCCACGATGTCCGGCGCGAACCCGTTCAGCGACTCGCGGAACCGCTGCCGATACTCCGACTTCGGGTTCTCGACGTAGTCGAGCGCGTTGCGGTCGGCGTAGGCCTTTCGCAGCCGGGCGATGGACACCGTCCGGATTTCCCCGCCGAGCTCGAGGTTAAGCGCCCGGACCTGGTGGCCCTGCGATCGCAGGTAGCCGCCGACCTGGAGCAGCCCAAGCGGCAGCGGCGTGCTGTAGAGATCGACCGAGCGAAGGACCGGCGGATAGACGAGAAGGATTCTCATTGCATTGCTCCGACAACAGGTGCTGCCCTTTTATCGGACAGTCGCGGGGGTGGGCTTAATTAGCGGGGCGGAAAACCAAGTGGGTGGTTGTGCGGCAGTTCAATCCGGGCCGTCAGTCAGACTTCAACACTCAGATTTCACACACACGCCATCCCTAGATCTGACTCACGTGGGCCGAAGATTTCGTTTGGAAGATTTCAACACACACACACCGATCTTGACATCTTCCAGAAGTACGCGTAAGCCAAGCAGTTGGCGAATAATGCGAAGATTTCAAGCTCGCTCGTCCCATGGACAGCCTGCGCGTCCGCTTACTGCACGCCGCGACGCGCAGCCGCCTCCGCCACGCGTTCGATCGCGATGCGATACGCGGCCTCGCGGAGGGTGATGTCCTCGCGATGGGCCAGCTCCGACACCGTGTGGTAGGCCGTCACCATCACCGCCTTGAGCTTCTCGTTCACCTCGTGCAGCGTCCAGTAGAACTCCTGGCGGTTCTGGACCCACTCGAAGTAGGACACCGTCACGCCGCCGGCGTTGCACAGGATGTCCGGGATGACCAGGATGTCGCGATCCGCCAGGATCTCCACCGCCCCCGGCGTCGTTGGGCCGTTGGCGCCCTCGGCGATCAGCTTGGCCTTGATCGACGGCGCGTTCTTCTCGGTGATCGCATTTTCCAGCGCTGCCGGCACCAGCACGTCCACGTCCAGGGTCAGCAGTGTATCGCGGTCGATCGCCTCGGCGTTGGCGAACGTCTCCGGCAGCTTGCCGCCGGGCGACTGGGCCAGCAGGTCCAGGATCGGCAGCCCCTTCTTGTTGTAGTACGCCCGCCGCTCGTCGCTCACCGCGACGATCTTCGCGCCGACCGCGTGCAGCAGGGCGGCCGCGTTGGCCCCCACGTTGCCGAACCCCTGCACCGCGATGGTGCAATCGTCCAGCGATCGGCCGAGGTCCTTCAGCGCCTCGACGATCGTGTAGAACACGCCCCGCCCGGTCGCCTCGCGGCGGCCTTTCGAGCCGCCCAGGCTGACCGGCTTGCCCGTGACCACGCCGCGCTGATAGCTGCCCATGTTCATCCGCCAGGTGTCCAGCATCCACGCAATCTCGAGCTCGCCCTTGTTCACGTCCGGCGCGGGGATGTCCTTCTCCGGCCCGATGTCGTTGCCCAGCACCAGCGTGTAGCGTTTCGTCAGCCGTTCTTTTTCCGCCAGGCTGAGCGACTGGTAATCCACCTGCACGCCGCCCTTGGCGCCGCCGAACGGGATGTCGGCGACGGCGGTCTTGAGGTACATCCAGAACGCCAATGCCTTGGTCTCGCCCAGGTCGACCTGCGGGTGGAACCGGACGCCGCCCTTATACGGCCCGCGGTCGTCGTTGAACTGCACGCGGAACGCCTGGCACACCTGGAGCGTGCCGTCGTCGCGCTGGACCGTCAGGCGGAAGCCGATCGACCGATCCGGCGTGGTCAGATGCTCGTGAATGTCCATGCCCGGGTATCGCTTCTCCAGGTTCAGCGGCTCGGCGTAACGAAAGAAGTGTTTCTTCGCCAGTTCAAAGACATCCGTCGCCATCAATGTTCTCCTGTAATCTCCGCGGCTGCGCACTGGCGCCGGCCGGCGGAAGGGCCTCGAATGAACCCGCCATTCTATCCATGACCACCCGCCGAGGGAAGCCCCACGCACGCCCCACGCACGCCCCACGCACGCCAGGTTGTGGAACGAGTTCCCGACGTCCCGCCCGTTGGCGTCCACGCCGGTTTGTGGTTAAATACCCGCAATGGCTGACAACTCCGTCGCTGTCGCGATCGTCACGCGGGACCGCCCGGACTCGCTGTCCCGGGCCATCGACGCGCTGCTCGCCCAGACCCGCCGCCCGAACGAGATCATCATCGTCGACGACGGCCGGCTCGACGACGCCCGCGTGAACGCCTGTCGCGATCGCTGCGAGGCCGCCGGCGTCGGGTGGCTCTATCGCCGCAAATCCGCCCCAGGCCGATCCGCCTCGCGGAACCTGGCCGGCTCGCTTACCGACTGCGACACGGTCTGCTTTATGGACGACGACTGCGAGCCCGCCCCGCACTGCCTGGAACGGTTGCTGGCGGGCCTGGACGCCTATGGGCGCTGGCAGGTCGGGCCGGAGGGGCGAAACGCCATCGTCGCGGTCGAGGGGCTGGTCATCCCGCCGGGCGGGGTCAGGCTGGGCAACCGCCTGTTCGCCGCGCTGCTGCGGGCCTGCGGGTGGTGGGTGCTGGCTCGAACCCGTTGGCCGAGGAAGCTCACCGATCACGTGCGGTCGCGTCCGGTGCTGGGCAGCACGATATGCCTGGTCCGCCGCGACGTGCTCCGGGCGACGCCGTTCCGCGAGTCGCTTTCCCACGGCGAGGATCGCGAGTGGTCCGTCCGCGTCGCCCGCCTCGGGCGGATTGCCCGCGTCACCGACGCCGCGTGCATCCACCACTTCGACCCGGCCGGCCGATCAACGAGTCTTGCCGGCGGCGCCGTCATCGCCCGCAACTACCTGCACAGCCAGCGGAAGTTGTTCGGCTTGCGAGGCTCGATCGTTGCGGTGTTCACGCTGCTGGGCCTGTCGATCGGCGAGTTGCTGCTTGGCCTGGCGGCGACGGTCGCGTTTCGCCGGGTCGGCCCAAGCTGGATCGCGCAGTCAGTCGGTTTGCTCGCGGGTTTGCTCACGTCGCGAGGCCGTCGCGCCGATTGAATGATGGACATTCATGACGAATCCGTCACCCAAGCCCGTCCTCTTCGTCGTCAACTCCCTCGCCCGCGGCGGCATGGAGCAGATGGTCCTCGCGCTCGGGCGGCAGCTCATCCGCGCCGGCCGATATCGCCCGGTCGTCGCCTGCCTGGCAGAGCCCGGCGAACTGGTGGACGAGGCCACCGCGGACGGCATCGAGGTCCACGCCGGGTTGCTGCACCACAAGTACGACCTGTTCGCGGTGCGGCGGCTGCGGAAGCTGTTCAGGGGCGATGCGTTGCGGAACGATCGGCAGCCCGTCGCCGCGGTCGTGGTCGTCAATCCCGGCGGGGATCGCATGTTCTGGACGGCCATCGCCCGCGGCCGTCGCGGCAGACGGCCGCCGCTGGCCCTCTGGCTCCAGCACACGCCCCGGCCGGGCATTCGTGTTCTCGAACGGCTGAATCGGCTGCTCGTCGGGCGCTACGACGCCATTGCCGCCCAGGGCCCGCTCAACGCCGCCGCGTGGGCGCAGTTGGAGAAACTCCCCCCCGGCCGGATGCACCTCGTCGCCAACGGCCTGCCCATTTCGCAGATCGATCGCTTGTCCCCGCGGTGGACCCGCGGCGAAGCTCGGGCCGAGCTTGGCCTGGCCGCCGGCGATGTCGCCGTGATGTGCGTCGCGAACCCGCGCCCCATCAAGCGGGCCGACCTGTTCTGCCAGGCGGCTGCCGCGCTTCGCGACTCCCGCCCGGACCTGCCGCTGCGGTTCCTGCTGGCTGGCGACGGCCCCAGCCGGGAGCAGCTTATCGCCGAGATCGATCGGCTGGGATTGGCCACCCCGACGTTCCGCTGGCTGGGCCAGCGACGGGATATCGACCGCCTTTGGCCCGCCGCCGACATCGGCGTCTGCTGCTCCGATTCCGAGGGGTTGAGCGTGACGATGCTGGAGGCGATGGCCGCCGGCGTCGCCTTCATCTCCACCGCCGTCGGCGAACACCCCACGCTGATCGAGTCGGGCCAGTCGGGCCTGCTGACCCCCGCCGGCGACGCGCCGGCGTTGGCCGCCGCCATCGCGGTCCTCGCGAGTGACGCCCCACAGCGAACCCGCCTGGCCGTCGCCGCCCAATCCCGCCTCCGCGCCGATTTCACCGCCGAGTCCATGGCCGCCCACTTCGAGCAGATGCTCGCCGCGATCGTGCGACCGCCGAGTTGACGCTTCTCCGCGGGAGGGAGAGGTACGGGGGATCCTAATTCCGCATTCCGAATTCCACATTCCGCATGTGGGCGGGCTCTTCCAGGGGCAGCGGGCAGAACTTCTTCCGGCCGCACTGTTCGCACTGCGTGCCGTCCCAGACCGATTCGAGCATTTCGATCATCGGGTCGATCAGGCTGAGGTCCTCGGTGAGGATGCCGGACTCGAAGTTTCGCCGCCGCGGGCTTTTCGCCCCCAGGCCCGCGCCGGTCAGGTTGGCTGAGCCGATGTACATCTGCCGCCCGTCGATGATGACCGCCTTGGCGTGGACCCGCGGGCAGCGGCGGATGGCCACGCCGTCCGCACGGCAGCGTTTGAGCTCCTGGAGGAACGGCCCGGACGGGATGCCGCTGTGCAGCACGCGGACCTCGACGCCGCGCTTGGCCAGGTCGTCGAGCATCGACAGCAGGCTTCGGCACCTCGCCGCCCTGGCAGCCATCGGCAGTTGCACGTTCTTCAGGTCCGCGGTGGAGATGAAGATGCGATGCCGGGTCGACGCGATCGCCAGCCCGAGCACGCGGTGCAGTTCGTAGTTGAGCAGCAGTTGAACCACGCAAGTTTCATCGGCGAGCGGGCGGGGGAACCTGAAGTTTGTTCCCGGGTGTCACTCCGGACTCCCCATTCGGAACCGGCACGCGGCGATGGGGGAGAGGTCCTGCATGTTGTCCAGTTCGTAGGGCACGATCCGCGTGGCCGTTGCGTTGATCGGCAAGGCCTCCGCGGCGAACGCGGCCCGGGCGTCTTCTACGTATCGCGGGCCGAAGTGGCGCGACAGCGACCCCAGCACGATCACCTGCGGACTGAACAGGTCCGCCAGGATTGCGCACGCCTGCCCGAGCCGGCGGGCGGATTCAGCGAGCACATCCGCCGCCAGCTTGTCGCCCGCGTCGCGCCGGCGGACGAGCTCGGCCGTGGGGCAGGGGGCGTCGAAATCGCGCGGGAACATGAACGGCGCGAGCCTGGCGATGCCCTGGCCGCTACAGAACGACTCGCAGCAGCCGGGCTTGCCGAACGCCTCAGGCCCGTCAGCTGCCAGCCGAACATGGCCGAACTCCGGCGAACGCCCGCCGGGGCCGCGGACGATTCGGCTGTCGATCATCAGGCCCGCCCCGAAGCCCGTGCCGCAGGTGAGATATGCGCAGTGCGTCGTGCCGCGGGCAGCCCCCCAGAACCACTCGGCCAGCAGGCAGGCGACGGCGTCGTGCTCGACGACGACGGGAAACTCCAACGCCGCTGCCAGCCGATCGCGCAAGGCGATGTCATGCCAGCCCGGCAGGTGCGGCGGCGACTGCACGACGCCGGCCAGCGTATCGACCGGCCCGCCAATACTGACGCCGACGGCGGCGATCTGTGCGAAGCCCGCCCGCAGCCGGGCGGCGACATCAAGGAACTCGGCGATCATCGGCTCGGGCCCAGCCGTCACCGGCGTCGCCAGCGCGACCCGCTCAAGCACGCGCCCGTTCGCGTCGCCGACGACGGCAGCGGATTTCGTCCCGCCGACATCCCAGCCGAGGATGAGAGAGTTGGGGTTCACGGGTTCCTTCGGTCACAAGACGCGAAACCGCCGCTGAGGCGCTGAGGACGCTGAGAAGAAGACTATCCACAGATTTCGCAGATTACGCAGAGAAGAGAACTGCAAAGAGGCAAGCGAACGTCGCGCACGGAAGCGATCGCCGACTCTTCGCGGCACACTTGTTCACCTCGTTTCCGAAATCTGTGCAATCTGCGCAATCTGCGGATAGTCCTCTTCTTTGCTTTTCTCAGCGATCTCAGCGCCTCAGCGGCGAATCAATCTGCCGCTCAGTTACTCCGTTCACTGTTTCGGCGGCGCTGCTTCCCGGATCACCGCGCCGTCGGATTCGCTGAGCACCAGGATGCTGAACTTCTCCACGCGCTCCAACTCGTTCGTGTTCAGCGACGCGTAGTCGAACCGGCCTCGCAGGTCCGTGTAGCCGTCCTTGTAGAACTGCACCTGGCCATTGTTCTGCCGGGCGTAAACCTTCACGTACACCTTGGCCATCGGCTTGTCCGTCTTGCCGTGCCGCACCTGGAGCTGGCCGTAGTTCTCCGCCAACTGCACCGCGAGCACGTTGGAGAAATACACCTGGCTCTTGCGGACCGGCCCGCCGATCACCTCGACCATCACGTTGCTGGTCAGCAGGTCCTTGGGCAGCTCGAACGTGAATGCGGTCTTGCCCGCGGGCAGCTTCACCGTGTCGGTCGCGTTCGGGTGGATGTAGTTGAACTGGTCGGAGAAGCTGGCCACGAACGGGTTGCGCGAGAACATCAGCTCGATGTCCATGCGGTAGTAGTTGACGCGGACCTCGCCCAGGTTCTGGTAGCTCAGCACGACCTTCTGGTCCTCGAGCTTGAGGTCCAGCGCCGGCTCGCTGGCCGCCAGGCGCGTCTGCACCTGGAGGCGGTCCTCGTCGTCGGCCACGGTGGTCGCGGTCTTGCCCTCGATCTCGCCGAGTTGCGCGGTCGCGTTGGCGAACAACTTCCGCCAGCGGTCGACCGGGTAGTCGGCGTACTTAGCGGCGAGCTTGCGAGCGTCGGCCAGCTTCTCCGCATAGAAGGCCACGTAGACCTGGAAGTAGTCATACTGCACCTGCGTGTCGAGCTTCTTGGCGTCCACGCGGGCCAGGAACGCCATGCCGTCCTCCACGCGGTCCTGGAGCAGCAGGTAGTAGGTCACGCTCATCAGGTCGTCGTCGTCCAAAGTCGGGCGGTAGGCCAGCACGCGCAGCAGGTGCTGGTATTGCCCTCTCATGCGGTCGTTCAGGATGGTGCGGGCCTTGCCCAGCTTGTGGGCCCGGGCGTTCACCAACGGGCTGTATTCCATGTGCTGGTAGCTCTTGCGGACCACCGGGTCGATGGTAACAAGCTTGCAGTCGATGAACTCGCCGCAGGCGGCCAGGAATGAATCCTGGTGCTGGAGGAACTGCCGCATGGCCGCCAGGTCGTCGTGGCGCACCGCGTAGGACCACAGCGCGTTGTGATAGACGTGCCGGGCGTCCAGCAGGGCGATCGCCTTGGCGAAGAAGTCCTTGTCCACCATCCGCCAGGCCATCTTGTCCAGGTTCAGCCGGTTGACGTTGTTGTCTTTGAGGAACGCGAGCACTTGGTCGGCTGAGCCGTTCTGGCTGATGTATTCCCAGCTTGTCGTGTCGACCTTGCTGGGCGTCTCGACGACGTTGAACGTGACCGCGGCTGCGGACGCGACCAGTTTGCCGTTGCGGGCCACGTGGACGGGGAAGTGGGCGAAGCTGCCCTTGAACGGGAAGTAGAAGTAGTATTCCACGCGCTGCGTGGCGAACGGCTGGAGGTCGACAATGACGCCCTTGGTGGCCTCGCCGTTGCTGACCGGGATGGTGCCCGGGGGGACCTGGAGCAGCAAGTCGAGCTTCTGGCGGGCGCTGGTCGGGTTGGTCGCCACGATCTGGGCGCCGTAGACCACCTGCACCAGGAACTCGTCGGTCACGTACTTGTCCACGCGCTCGTTGTCGATCTGCGTGTAGCGGTCGTCAGCCCGGAAGAAATTCTGGCTGACCAGGATCGGCAGCTTCGCCGCCTCCGCTGCGACGTCAGCCGGTCGAATCTGCTTGGCCACGGCGATCAGCGGGCGGTCAGCCGTGAGCGTCATCACGCCGTCCTTGCGTTCGACCGCCGGCTTGCCGGACTCAAACGGCAGATCCAGCACCGACAGGGCGAACATGATCTCGGCGAAGTTGCGGCTGGCCTCGGCGAAGTTGCTGGACAGGAACGCGCCCTTGCTGCCGTCTGCCAGCCAGGCCGCATACTCCTTCCAGAACGCGTTGACGGTGATCAGGCCGGCGTTCTGCGCGGGCGCGGGCAGGTGGTAGTAGTTGTTCTCGACGAACTCCTCGGTGCTGTCGAGCTTGCGGTAGAACTGCCGGGCCTTCTTGCGGGTCTGCAAGTCGCTCCGCTTGTCCGTTTCGGACCGGAGCAGGGCCGCCCGGCCCTCGTCGCCGGCCACGCTCTTTTCCAGTGCTTCGAGCTCCTTCTTGGTC